>JBDTRQ010000504.1:0-6994 GCA_039931535.1 Ignavibacteriota bacterium | reverse complement strand
GCTACTACAATGTATTGGAATGTTGCTGGTATGGGCAAGCTTTCTGGGTTTGTAGCAACCTTTTCACACACTGATTGGATCCTCGATACAAAACTTGATTATTTCGGTATCGTTGCCCCTATAAATGATTTTTTATCTGTGGGAGCTAACGTTACGATTTTTGGTGTCGGTGAGCAACCGGTTCGTACCGTAGAACTTGTGGAAGGAACCGGTGAATATTATACGGCGCAGGATATGGCAGTTGGTATTTCGTTTGCACTCAATCTAACTGATAAATTCTCTGTAGGAATTAATACAAAATTTATTAACCAAAGAATATGGCATAGCAGTGCAACAGCTTTTGCAATTGATGTTGGTGGCATATATTTGACAGAATTTAAGGGATTACAGTTAGGCTTCAGCATCTTAAATTTTGGAACTGATATGCAGATGTCGGGAAGAGATTTACTTAATGTTATTGATCCGGATATTACTAATGAAGGGGTGAACAATATTCCCGTCGACTATAAAACCGGTGTATTTCCCCTCCCATTGTTATTCAGATTCGGTATTTCCTATTATTTGCCTCTTAGTTCTATCAGTTCAGAAATGACATTTGCTGTGGATTTACTAAAACCAAATAATGACTATGAAACTGTTAATCTTGGGATGGAATATCAGATTTTCGATACTTTTAGTTTACGTTGTGGTTACAAATCACTTTTTCTAGATAATAATAGTACAGGTGGCTTTTCTATTGGCTGTGGGTTAACAATATTTCCTACAGATTCAAAATTCGAAGTGGTTTTCGATTATGCATATGTAGATCTAGGGCTGCTTAATTCTATTCATACTTTTGGACTTAATCTTCGGTTCTAATTTGTAAAAAATATTTTAGGCTTTACTTTTTATGAGTATAAAAATACCGAGAATAAAAATCCTAGGACCGATTATAGTTTTCTTCATCCTATTTTTTATGATTAAAACATGTAGCAGACAAGAATCGGAATTTGATTCAGACACAATTGCATATGTCGGAGGAAGAAAGATATCAATAAAAGATTTCCAAGTAAATTATGAACTTGGATTTACTTTTTTAAAGAAAAAGAATGATAGTAAATATTCTTATTTAGACTATATGATTAATGAAGTATTGTTAATGCAAGAAGGATATCGCTTGGGTTTTAATAAATCAGAAAGAGTCAAAATTCAGGAAGATCAACTCTTGAAAGCGTTACTTATTGAAGAATTTTTTAAAAAGAAAGTGGATAACAACATCACAATTACTGATGAGGAGATAAAAGCTGCAATCACAAAATCAACTGTAAAATGGAAATTAAAATATTGGATAGAATCAAATTCAGGACAAGCTTTCGAGATCTATAATTCTATGCGAGAAAGTGGTTATACCAAAGTAGTACAAAAAATGTTGGTGAATAATTATGAAGAAAAACGAAGCTTAAAAGATTTAGAAACGGGGTATTTAACGTGGCTAGATATCCCACCTGAATTACTAGAGCAAATAAAAAATTTGGGAATAGGTGAAATTTCAAAACCAATTGCATTAGAAGGAGTGTATTTTATTTTACAGATAACGAATATTACCAGAAGTGGGATATCAGAGTATGATTATCAAAATACATATAATAGATTTAAACAGATTCTTTTTAGCAGGAAACAAAAGGAACGGACAGCGAAATTTGTAGCGGAGTTTATGAACCCGAAAAATGTTATTGCAAAAGGGGATGAATTTAAAATTTTAGTTGGTGCTCTCACAGAGTGGAAACAACAAAGTTCAAGCTCAGATAACTTTTTAGAAAGAGTCTTGAAAGCAACTAGAAATGAGCCGGCATTAATGGAATTGAAAAATAATTTGGAAAAACCTTTTATTACATTTGACCATGAAGTCTGGACCGTAAAAGAATTCTTAAATAGGTTTGACCCGCATTTCATAAAAGATAAACCATCTTATAAACAATTGTTTCAAAAGCAGCTTAAGCATCAATTAGCAATTACTATTCGTAATTATTTTTTTGTGAAAGAAGCAATTAATCTTGGTTTGGATAAGTCAGAAGAAGTTGTTAATCAATTAAAAGCCTGGAGTGATAAATGGGTCTATGAAGAAACACGGCATTTTTACACTATGAATATTAAAATCAATAATTCCAAGGCTAGAAAATATTTCGATGATCACGTTAACCATTATGTATCTGAACACGGAAAACAACCTGAGTTTAATGAAGTATTGGATAAGGTTAAACGTGATGCTTATTTAGAGCAGGCTAAAAGATTACTTGAAGGAAAGATTGAGCAGATTAAAAAGAATACTGTGGTCAGGATAAATAAAGCAGTACTTGATAGTATAACAGTTTCAGATTCCGATAAATCTACAACCATAGATGTTATTTTACTTAAAAGCAGTGGCAAATTGGCCTACCCCACAGTTGATCCTGCCTGGGGCTTGTAGATTTATTCGATGAATTAAGTTTCCAGATTTTTAATGATAATTTGTAGATCCTGAAAAAGGATAAAATAGTTTTAAAATGAATAAAAAGAAAATAAAAGTTGGAAAAAGAGTTGTCTGATTTGGCTTATAGCAATTGGAATTCTTATTAGCAGTATTGATAGTATTATTGGCAACAAATTTGGGTCGTGTGAGCAAAACAGCAAATTATAGAAGGATGATCTTGGAAAGGTTTATCTTAAATAGTAATTGAAAAAAAATACAAAACAACTTTTTAAGGAAGAAATAAAATGATCAGGAAAAATATAACAATATTATTTTTTATTCTTGTTCTGTTTGGTTGCAGCAGAAAAGATGATTTATTACGCCACCCCGTTGTAGGTATCATTCAGAACAACCAGGTTCCTATACTTATAAAAACAATTACAGAATGCGAAGTTCGTATTGAATACAGAAGGACTGATGAATCATCCAGCAGATTTACAGAATGGGAAAAACTTTCGGACAAATATTCGAATTCTTCAAACTTAATTTTAACAAATATCAATTCTGGTACTGAGTATAGTTACCGTGTTGAATTTGAGGATGGCAATTATTCTAAGTGGTTCAAGTTTAAAACCTTTCCACCACAAGGTGAGGCCGGAAAATTTAATTTCATTTTCTCAGCCTGTGTAAGAGAAAAGTATATGGGCTATAATATATTTAAACAAATTGAACAATCTTCTCCATCGTTTGTAGCGCTGCTTGGTGATCAGATGTATGCCGATTACGATGGTAATTTAAATGAGCTTGAACTATATCTTAATAATGATAGCATTAGAAAGGTAATGATAGAAGAAGGTAAAATTGTTCTTGAGGATAGAACAATAATGGAAGCCTTTAGAAATAAATACCGTCGCACATTTAATAGTAGCTTTCAAAATATGGCAAGTAGTATTCCACTAATGGCTATATGGGATGATCATGATTATGGCATGGATAATTCTGATGGGACATATCGATATAAAAAAGAAGCTAGGAAAGTTTTTAAGGAGAATTTTCCTAATTATTCGTTTGTGGAAGAAGATGGCGCACTCTATTACAAATTTACTGTTGCAGATGTTGATATTTTTGTACTTGATACTCGTTGGTACCGTACTCCTATGCAAAATAAGAATAGAGAATTGAAAAGTATGCTTGGCAGTGGACAATTGGAATGGTTATTAAATGGATTAAAAAACTCAACTGCTAAATTCAAAATTGTATTTTCAAGTGTTTCTATAAACGATTATGGTGGTGATACTTCAACAGGCCGGGATGGATTCGATAGTTGGATGGGCTATACTTACGAGCGGAGTAAGATATTTAATTTTATTAATGATAATGATATAAAGGGTGTTCTTGTATTCTCCGGTGACCAGCATTACCCGAGTGCGCATATTCTTAACTGGAAAAACCCTCTAAACCATGTTTCCAGAACTGATAGTTCTATCGAATATTCATTGGAAAATTTGGGCAATGCTTTTTTTGATTTTTCGGCTTCACCGCTTAATTATGAAATTGGAACTGGTCAACCTCTAATACCTGCAAATCAGAAAGACCCACAGTTTTCGTATGAAATATTCAGACCTAAATGGGCGTTTCCCACAAAAGAGAAATCTGGTGATGATATTGTAATTACATCTGTGTATGGCCTTGCGGAAATAGATACTAAGTCCACACCAGCGAATGTAACTGTAAAATTTTATCAATTAAATTCTCTTAATTCTCATATGGAAGAGATTTATAGGGTAGAAATTAATTAATGAAAAATGAATAATAGTTACTCTAATCCAGTTCTGAAATTAAATGATGCAAACCAAGGATTTAAAAAAAATCCTAAATATGAGCATTGGCGATTAAGGATTTTTGGTATTTCCTGGCTCGCTTATGCCGGCTTTTATTTAACCCGAGCATCCTTTCCCGTTGCTAAAATTGGAATTCTTGCTGACCCTAGCATATCGTTAACAACTGAAAATATGGCTGTGATTGATGGTTTATATTTAGTAGCATATGCTGTGGGGCAATTTGTTTGGGGAATATTGGGTGACAAAGTTGGTACACGCAAGATAGTGCTTGTTGGGTTTTTGGGCTCTATCATTGCCGGATTTGCAATGGGTGTATCTTCTGTAATGCTTGCTTTTGGTGTGTTCTCTCTGCTTCAGGGATTGAGTCAATCGACAGGTTGGGCACCACTTGCAAAAAATATTACTAACTGGTTCTCGCTAAGAGAGCGTGGAGTAGTTATGGGATGGTGGGCGACTAATTATACAATTGGTGGTTTGATCGGTGCACCCTTCGCAGGTTTAATGGCGGTATATTTTGGTGGTTGGAAATTTGCCTTTTTTCTTCCCGCAATTGTCCTTGCAGTAATAATGATTTTATTTTTTTTATTGCAAAAGAACCGACCACAGGATATAGGACTTCCTCCTATTGAAGAATACCATAAGGAGCAACCGGAGTCGGAGGATATCCCAAATGTTGAGATCATTAGTGAACCGGAGGAAGGTTCTTGGAAATCGGTCTTTGAGGTAATTAAAAATCCGATGGTATCTCTTTTAGGTGCAGTTTATTTTTTTATAAAACCAACACGATATGCAATATTATTCTGGGGCCCATTATATGTCAGTGAATCATTGGGAACCGGGATGGTGGAATCGGTGTTTGTAAATGCAGGTTTCTTTTTAGCAGGTCCTTTAAGTGTTCTGACAGCCGGTTATGCTTCTGATAAAATATTCCAATCGCGAAGAATGCCATACTGTGTAATCTCAATGTTTACATTGGCCTTATTGTTATTCTTTTTTAATGACCTGGCTTCAGTACACAACAGTCTGGTTTCAGCAGGGCTTTTGTTTTTTGTTGGCTTCTTGATTTATGGGCCTGATTCGCTTGTTAGTGCAACAGCAGCAGTTGATTTCGGAACGCGTAAAGGAGCTTCCACAGCCGTGGGTATTATTAATGGAATGGGTTCTGTTGGTGCTATAGCCGGTGGGACCATACCTGGATTATTTAAAGATAGCTGGGGATGGGAGGGAGTATTTGTATTTTTAGCCGCATCAGTTTTAATTGCAGGATTACTGATGATTCCCAAATGGAATGCCTTTCCTGGCAAAATTATAAAGGATAAAATTTAGAGGAGAAAATTACAAAATGAGTGTTTCCGGTAAACTGTTCTATAATTGGTCGGATAAAGATTTTGATGAATCGTTAAAGTTTATAGATACCGAACAACTGGGAGATATCCCATATGATGTAACGATTATTGGTGCGGGTGTGGTAGGTTGTGCTTTAGCATATAAGCTTTCAATGTACAAGCTTCGAGTCCTCTTAATTGATAAAAACTACGATGTTGGGGAGGCAACCAGCAAAGGAAACAGTGCGATCGTACATACCGGATTTGATGCCGCTGTTGACACGCTTGAATCTGAGTTAGTTACAAAAGCCTCAAGGGAATGGCCAGAGTTAGCAAAAAAACTTAAAATCCCTTTTGAGGAATGTGGTGCACTGTTAATAGCAATTAATGATGAGCAGAATACACAGTTAGATAAGGTTTATGCAAAAGCTCTAAACAATGGTATCACAGATGTTCAACTTGTGAGTGCAGAACAAGCACTTGAGTTAGAACCTCAAATTACAAAAAATGTTTTAAGGGGCATCCTCATTCCAAGAGAATCCATTGCTGATCCGTTCACAACTTCAATAGCGTTTGCAGAAGTTGCATTAACCAATGGTGCCGATATTCTACTTGGTACAGAAATTATTGGAGTTGAAAATGCAGACGATAAAATCAAAACCCTTGTTACCGGTTGCAGCAAGAGAATTGATACTAAGATAATTGTGAATGTTGCAGGTTTGGGCAGCCGAAAATTAGCTGATCTTTATGAAGGAGAATCATTTGATATCAATCCCCGCCGAGGACAGTTTCTGATATTTGATAAATACAGTCGTTCAGCAATAAATCGTATACTGCTTCCAATGCCAACAGCAAATACAAAAGGCGTATTGGTTATCCCCACAATATTCGGAAATTTAATTGCAGGACCAACCGCAGAAGATTTTACAATTGATGATAACGCAGTTACAGATACAACTATTGAGCAGCTGCATGCATTATTAGATGGAGCTTCGAAACTGTATCCTGGATTATCTGAACAACCTGTAATAGGTACCTTTTCTGGTGTTCGATGCAATTGCAGCCAAGGGAGTTATTGGATACGCTGTAATGACGGTCACCAGGGCATCCTAACAGTTTCCGGAATCCGCTCTACCGGATTTACAGCCTCTCCTGCATTAGCTGAATATTTAATTAATGAACTGCATGAAAAATTAGGATTGAATCTTGAAGTAAACCCTGTATCTATAGATAACCGTTCAGAAAGAAGTTGGCCGGGCTGGTGGAAAAGACCATATTCAAATAATGAATTGGTTAAAGGGTCTCCCGAGTATGGCAAGGTAGCTTGTTATTGCGAACAGATTTCCATTGGTGAAATTATTCAGCATGGAACATCGGAAGATCTGGCTGGTCCTTGATCG
>JBDTRQ010000503.1:0-14540 GCA_039931535.1 Ignavibacteriota bacterium | reverse complement strand
GGTAAATGGGCATATCGTATGGAAGCGATAGCTGTTCTTTATATTAAATAGTTATAAATAAAAGATAAATACGACTTTCCATCCAACCTTAATAAAAGAAATAAAATTTTTCTTGCGTACTGTGCCTTTAATTTCAATTTTGTACTATATTGCACCTGTTACCTTCCACATGTAATTTGAAATTTAAATACTATAAACTGCTAGTCCATAAAACAATAAAATCTTGAAAGAAATAAATGAAATCTTTTTGGAAAAATATTAAAAATCTTATTGTTGAATTATTTATTGTTTTCCTTGGTGTGTTTCTTGCCTTCCAATTAAACAACTATAAAGAGGACCTTGATTCAAGGAAATTAAAAAATAATTATTACATTCTGATTTTAGACGAGTTCCAATCCAATTTAGAAGAAATATCCCATGCAAAGGAACAGATAATTATTTATTTGAATAATTTAAAAAGTAACATTGCTAAAAAGGAAAATCCAAAAATTGAATCATTAAAATCCATAGATATAGAAAACAATATGCTGGTACTTAAATCTGGTTTTGAAAATGGTTATTTGGAGAATATCAAACCAAAATATATTTCAAGCATGAGTAGCGGTTCAAACTATTTAACTCGTGTTGCTAAATTAATAGATAACTATAATAACTCGATAGACTAAGTGTTAAAACAAAACGATTGGAACAAAGAATTGTTTTATACCGCTAACCATGAACTAAAAAAAAATATAAATGGATTATCAATGGTCTTGAACATATTGAAGAATATCTGAAACAGTTAGAAAATGCAATTGTAACTGGTGCTATCCCAGATGCAAAATCTTTAATTGAAAGCGAATAAAACATTGGAATTCTTATCATCACTTACACAAAAAAAACAATATTGCACATTGATTAAGGAATCAATTAATAATGGTTAAAGTTTTTAGAAACGTACGTAAAAAACTAGCTTCAGAAAACCTGCCTACCGGACAGGCAGGCAAAGTAGCGGGTTATTTGCGCTATGCGTTTGGCGAGATTTTTTTAGTCGTTGTTGGAATTTTAATCGCCCTATCAATCAACACCTGGAATGACAACAGAAAAGAAAGCTTGATTGAAAATAAAATATTAACGGAAATTTCTAACGGTTTAAGTCAAGATTTAATAGATATAAAATCTAATCGAGATGGGCATCTTGCAGGATTGAAAGCTTGTGATTATTGGGGAAAGATCATCAACAACGAAAAGGTTAATTCTGATTCTGTAAGATTCTTTTATCATTATTTAGTTAGAGATTTTTTATCAATACAAAATACTTCCGGATATGAGTACTTAAAATCCAAAGGATTGGAATTAATTACTAATGATTCGATTAGAATAGAGATTACCACATTATACGAACAACATTATAATTTTCTAAGAAAACTTGAAGAAGATTATCAGGAGATGCAATTTCAAAAAGAATATTTTAAGGATATTAATAATATTGTATCACCTTACTTAGTTTTTAATCAGGCAAGAGAACTTAAATCAATACGTCTTCCACTAAAATTATCTGAAAGCGAGAAACAACTTTTTATAAGCTATTTGTGGAAAATTAAAAAAAATCGATTGTTTATTCTCGAACTATATTCTGGTACAGAGCAAAAGATTAAACAACTGCAAGAAAAAATTGATAAGGAAATATCCCAAAATTAACTTATCATATAAACCTGAATCTCTAGATTGATAGTTAACAAAACCGACATAAAAACTCTGACCACACCCCACAAAATATTTTCTAAAATAAAAGAGCATTACGGCATTCCTTCTATTGGAAAAAGAGAGGCAGGCGTGATTGTTTCTTTCAGGTTGTTCGGCAATAAATATTGTATTTAAATAATATTATGCGCAATATTGCGTAAAGAATTTTGTTAGCGGTCATTATATGACAGACCAGAACGACATAACAGACGAAGAAGATTTTGATGACTTGGAAGACATTAGTTTTTCAGAGTTGAATGAACTTGACTTGACAACAATTGACGAAAATGTTTCTTACAACATATTTGAAGACAATTTTCCGCAATGTACAATAACACGACTTGGCGACAAATTGCTCATCAGAATTGAGGAACATATTTATACAAAATACTGGTTTCATAAATATCACGCTTCTGTTTTTGCAACTGCAATGATGAAAGCTATAAAACGACTTAAACTTGAAGGTGTGCCATTCTCTGACGAAGAACTTGACGAGGAGGATGAAGTACATATTTTTGTTAGGTGGACACTCACTGAACCTTCAAATATTGACAGCAAAACTTTATCAGAAAACATAAACCTAGCATTTGACAGCGTTTTTGAACGTGCTAACTCAATGCTTGAAAATTCGGACAGCGTTTTAATACTTGGCAAAGACACAGGCGAAGGACTTGACTTGTTGAAACGTATTCAAACACATCTTGACAATTTAGGCTTCTACACGTACATAATTAAAGAGCAACCAGACATTATTGGAGAAAGTGTAATGCAGAAAGTTTTGCGATTTGGACTTTCCTCAAGGTTTGTAATAATTGAAAATAGTGAGCCGACTGGACACTTATATGAATTCCCACATATCACAAAATTTGCGGAGCTGACATCAATAGTTTTACAAAGACAAGGAGAAGGCTCAACTTGGATGTTTGAAGACCTTTACCATAGATTACAAAACATCAAGAAGTTTGAATACACTAATGACACCTTGGAAGAACAAATTAATATTGGGATAGAATGGGCAAACGAATATGCTAAGTCATTTGGCGACTATCAAAAACTGAAATTACCTTGGCTACAGATAAAATAACGGCTGCTAACAGACGACCGTACAACGACAAACAACGAAAAATGAAACGAGTTAACCTGACAATATTAATATGACAAAAGTTTTAATTACAGGTGCGACAGGAAATGTTGGAATTGAAGTATTGTCAGCTTTAAAAAAACTTGACCATCAACTTAAAATTTATGTAGGTGTTAGGGACACAGAATTTGACAATGGGAAGCTTTCAAATTTTAACGTAAAGACAATCAAATTTGACTTTATGAATATTGATACATTCTTGCCTGCACTTAAAGACATTGACCTTCTTTTTTTGCTTCGACCACCGCAAATTTCAGACGTTAAAAAATATTTTACACCACTCATTGAATCAGCAAAGAAATCTTCAATAAAACACATAGTCTTTTTATCTGTGCGGGGTGTAGAGAATAGTAAAATTATACCGCATCATAAAATTGAAAAATTAATTGTAGACAGTAAAATTTCATATACATTTTTACGACCTGCCTATTTTATGCAAAATTTCACAACGACATTACGTAATGACTTAGTGAATAGTAATAGAATTTATTTGCCAGCAGGACAAGCAAAATTTACAGTAATAGACACAGAAGATATAGGTTCTGTGACAGCAAAAGTGTTAATCGAACCACAAAACCATATCAATAAAAGTTATGAATTAACGAATAATGAAACCTTGACATTTGCTGAAATGGCTGAAAAAATCAGTAAAGGAATTGGAAAGACTATAAAATTTATTTCACCGAACTTGTTGCAATTCTTTTTGACAAAACGAAAAGAAAGTATGCCGACAATGCTAATTTTAGTAATGATTATGTTGCATTACTTTCCAAGATTTCAAAAGACACCAAAGACAACTGAGTGGGTGAAAATTATAACAGGACAAGAGCCAAAATCTTTTTACAACTTTGTTTTGACAAATAAGAAGCAATTATAATGACAAAAAGCACTGGCTATAACAATAATCTAAAACAAATAAGGACGACAATGAAAGAAATACTTGAATTTTATTACAAAGGATTTGCTGAAAAAGCAAATTGGGACAGCGTAATTGCTGACAATTTCCAATACACAGGTGGAGACATCACAAAAACAACACCACTAATTGGGAAACAGGCATACGTTGAAGTCATTAAACGGTTTTCTCAAGTTTTCACAACTATGCGAGTAACAGAAATGATAATTCAAGGGGACAAGGCTTGTGTTATCGGAAACTACGATTTCAAGTTTCCAAATGGACAAAAAATTAATGGCAATGTTGCAGAACTTTGGACTGCGAAAGACGGCAAACTACAATCGCTGACGATTTATTTTGACACTTTGACCTTTGCTAACAATGCGAATAAATAAATGGCTTACGACTTAACGCTTGCCGACAGAGTAAGGGTATATTTAATGAAGTTTCCGAAACTAAAAATTGAAGAAAAGAAAATGTTTCGTGGACTGACCTTTATGGTTAATGGTAAGATGTGTGTAAGTGTTAGCAATGACAATTTGATGTGCCGCTTTGACCCAAGTTTGCATGACAAAGTATCTGCAAGAGTGGGCTTTAAGACAATGATAATGAGAGGACGAGAATATATCGGATATTGTTATGTAAGCCAAGAAGGTTATAGAACAAAGAAAGATTTTGAATCTTGGTTGAGTTTATGTTTAACTTTTAATGATAAGGCTAAGGCAACAAAACGAAAGAATAAGTAAAGCACTACATCCAACAGGGTATTTGCAAAATCAGGAACGAAGTACAAAATTAAACATTAGTAATTCTAATGAACCTTAGTAGTAAATTGAACATTTGTGCTTCGATTGCCCGCCACATCGCCAATCCAAAATCCGTCACGTTTTTTATCGCTAATAATTATTATATTTAAAAATATTTCGACTACAAAAATAATAAATCTGATTAATACTATGTTTACACATTTTAATGAAAAGGAAAAGTCCGTTCACTATCCGCAAGATCGAAGATTATTTGTTGGATTGAAACCTTATGTCTTTATTATCATTGGCATTGCTTTTTTGGCAACTATTGGAGTGGCTTGGATACAATATTTATTTTTTGGATTACCTGAAGATCCGTCATTGGCACTTCTAAATACTACTGAAGTCAGCGTAAAGGGTTTTCCTCTCTGGCTGATCCTTTGTCATTGGATTAACTTTTTCTTTTTGATAATACTTATAAGAGCCGGGCTGTCAATATTATTTGACCATCCCAGATTATATTTTAACGAAGGATGTAAACCTGGTTCTGAATGGCTGAAATTTACACCTGTAAAAGTACCAAAAGACAAACTTTGGACTGCAAAAGATGATGCACGATATATAAGTCCTCTTATCGGTTTACCAGGGTATCGCCACACTGTAGGTATTGCCCGTGGCTGGCATTTTATTCATGTCCCTTTTTTCGTATTGAACGGAATCGTATTTATTGTGCTATTATTTGCCAGCGACCAATGGTTAAGAATTGTACCTACTTCATGGCAAATTATACCCGATGCCTGGAATGTGTTTGTACATTATGCAACTTTCAATCTGCCTGTAGAACCAAATGGATTTTACCATTACAACGCATTGCAGCAGCTTTCATATTTTGGTGTGATATTTATTCTAGCACCGCTGGCAATGCTTACTGGTATGTCTATGTCGCCTGCAATTGAAAATAGATTTCACTGGCTGCCTAAATTATTTGGCAACAGGCAGGGTGCAAGGTCTGTGCATTTTTTAGTGATGCTGTCTTATGTGATCTATATTATCATACATGTTACAATGGTGGTAATCACTGGTTTAGTACGAAATATGAATCACATAACACTTGGAACGGATAATCCATCAAGTACAACAGGGCTTTACATAGTGATAGGCATTATTTTCTTTACGATTGCTTTTCTTGTGTATGCCCATTGGGTCTCATGGAATAGACCTCGGTGGGTGCAAAAAACAGATGCTTTCATCAATGGCAATTTGTGGGAATCAACAATCGACAAACTGAAACCTGCACCTTATTATAAAAAGGAAGACATATCTCCGTTTTTTTGGCCCAATGGAAACCTTCCAATTTCTGAAACGTGGAAAAAATTAGCAAAGAATAAATTCAAGGATTACAAACTCAAGGTAAGTGGATTGGTGGAAAATCCTGTTGAACTATCGCTTGATGACCTGATGAAACTCGGTAAAGAACAGAACATCACAATGCATCATTGCATACAAGGATGGTCTGGTGTAGCTGAATGGGGAGGAATTCCCTTAAAAGCTATCGTGGACTTAGTCAAACCAAATGCCTCTGTTACCACTGTTGTGTTTTATTCTTTTGGTGAAGGATTGTATGGTGGTATTTATTATGATACTCATACTTTGGATAATTGTTTAAAACCAGGATCAATACTGGCATGGGAAATGAATTATGAGCCGCTCTCTGAAGTATATGGTGCTCCTTTAAGACTGCGCGTAGAAAATCAGTTAGGCTACAAAATGGTAAAATGGATTGAACGAATTGAATTTGTAGAAACACATAAAACAATTGGCAAGGGCTACGGAGGCAAAAATGAAGATGATGAATACTTCGATTTGTTAGCTAGTACATAGTTAATATATTTTTCAAAAGGAATATCTTCTCGTAGCTCAGGACTCCAGTCCTGAGTGATGTTTTCTAGCACAGTTCGGGAAAACTGAGTTGCGATTTAATTCTTAGTCGGAATTTCTTACTGCCAAATCTGATTTTATTTGTCTTTTATGATCTGGCGTGATTAAACGCTTTTGAGTGCTAAAATCTATTTTGTAATTTGGTTTTTATTGCGCTTCTGTTGTCGGCTGGCGCAACACTTGGTCACGCCAAATCGCCAAGCCATGAACCGGAAACGTAGAAAACAATAAGAGCTATTGCGTAAAGAATTTTTTTGGTAACAATTTATAAACCTCTTAAAATAATATGGAATTAACCTTACAGATTTTGGTTTGAGCTTTTTAATAGTCTAGATAGTTATTCATATTCAATATAAAACTGACTTAATTTATTTTATAGGAATTGTGGTGGTTTTTTCAAGACCGGGTTGTTTATATTCAAGAGTTAAAGTTGGTTCTGCTGGAAAAGACCTCAACTATATTATGACCCTTGAAATCGTTTTAGGAATCACAGTCATTTCGTTACAATATTTTAGATAATCTAAAAGAAACAAAATATGAATAAAATAAACTATGGCCTTGACGCTCCAAAAGTAATTCGGAACTTGATAATCATAGGTTTGATTATAGTACTGCTTACCATCTTATATCCAATTATTAAAATAGGCGAAGTAGAAATTATTACTTCAGGATTTATATGGATGGGGATATCCTTTTTGATAGTTGGAATTTTAATGATTTTATATTCTAAATATGGCAAGTTCAAACACCGTGATCGAATCCTGAATCTGATAGAATGGAATGGAAGTGAAAAAGTGCTGGACGTTGGTACAGGATTAGGTTTGCTTATGATTGGAGCAGCAAAAAAACTGAGATCCGGTAAATCCTACGGAATAGATATATTCAACACTTACGATTTGTCTGACAATTCGATTGAACAAACTAAAACCAACGCCAAACTTGAAAGCGTATCACAAAAAGTTGAAATCCTAAAAGAGAATATTCTTAAAACCTCTTTTCAGGATGATTATTTTGATGTCGTTGTTTCAAATCTATGTTTGCACAATCTTTACAATTCAGAAGATAGAATTAAAGCTTGTAAAGAAATTCATAGAATTACAAAAGTAAAGGGACAGGTAATAATCTCTGATTTTAAGAACATTAAAGAATATAAACAGACGTTTATAAATCTTGGAATGAAAGTTCAAAAAGAAGGCACATATTTTTTTGATACTTTTCCGCCATTGACAATTATCAAGGCAACAAAAACTTGAATGATAAAAATAAAACTGGATAGCAATTCTAAAAAGCTATGGTCACTAAATTAAAGGTAATGTCCCGGGGTTAAACTTGGGTGTTGTAGGTTATGATAATCTGTCTCTCGGGATTAAATATTTTAGTAATCAATCTTTACAATTTCTTTTTATCTAATCTTTTCTATTAGACAATTTGGGTTATATTAAAACGCACATACTTATTCTTTTTTAAAGAATCTTCTTGATTGGTTTTGCTTTTTATCTTAGTTTCTCTTTCCGGTTTCCAATGCTTAAAAATAATTTATTTCCTATCAGGATAACAACATATTTTGCGACAATACCTGGTTTATTTTCGGAGGATTATCTGAAAAAGAATTTTTTGATCTTACAATACAATTAAACAAGAGGCTTATAATGAAAAAATTCTTCAGGATCGTTGGTTACTTCCTAGCCGGAATTGTACTGCTTATAATTGCGGGTTTCATTTACTTTAATTCAAAGTATCCTGATCTAAGCAAACCGAAAGATATTAAAGTTGAAATAACTCCTGAAAGATTGCAGCGTGGCAAATATCTTGCTAATCATGTGGCGGGCTGCATGGATTGCCATTCTTTAAGAGATTGGACAAAACTTGCCGGACCTCCGAAATCGGGAACAGAGGGTGAAGGCGGAGAAAAATTCGGAAAAGAATTAGGAGTTCCAGGAACTCTTTATGCAAAGAATATAACACCTGCCGCAATTGGAAACTGGACAGACGGTGAACTTATACGAGCTATAACCCAGGGTGTTAATAAGGATAATAAAGCTTTATTTCCTTTAATGCCCTATCCTGAACTTAATCATCTTTCGAAGGAAGATCTTTATTCAATCGTTGCTTATATAAGGTTGTTAAAGCCAATTGAAAATAACGTTCTCAATACTGAATTAGATTTTCCTTTAAACTTTCTTGTGAAAACGATGCCGCTAAAAGAATACTCTCCTGCACCTGAACCGAATAAAAATGATCCTGTAAATTATGGTAAATATTTAACAACGCTGGCAGGTTGTACTCATTGCCATACTCCATCAGAAAAAGGAGAACCAAAACCCGGAATGGACTTTGCCGGCGGGCAGGAATATATTTTACCCCAGGGAACAGCACGCTCGGAAAACATCACCCCTGATGAAGAAACCGGTATCGGCAGATGGACTAAAGATGAATTTATTGAAAGGTTTAAATCTTTTGATTCGGATTCCGCAAAAAATATTCCTGTTGGTCCGCATGAATTCAATACTATTATGCCATTTACTTCTTATGCCGGAATGACCGAAGAAGACCTTGGAGCGATTTATGATTATCTACGGACAATTAAACCAGTACATAACCCTGTAATTATTTTTACTCCAGCTAAAAATTAATTCCAATTTTGTCATTAGAAAAAAACTAATGCTAAATCAATAAACAGTTTCTAAGGATTTGAAAGGAATAAAGACTTTCAAGTCCTAAGAGACTGTGCATTTAAAGAAGACAGGAACCCGGCATTTCACGCCCTCTACTTTATAGCGCCTACCGTTGTCTCTTTCTATTTAATTACTTCTTCTCTCTGATAGTTACCGTTAGCAACTTCCAAAGCTGTTAGGTGAGCTAAGCGAACAACTTTTTCATACAGTCCTGGATTTAAAGTACTTACTTCATCCGATGGAAGATGAAGATGATCATAGCTGTTGGTTGTTACAAAGTATAAACACGGAATTCCTTTTTCGTAAAACGGAGTTGCATCTGCACCGCCACCGTTCCATGTTCTTTCTACCATAGAATTAAAACTTGTTTCATCAATTTGATTCGCTATTTGCCAGAGCATCGGTGCGCTTTTTCCGTTGCCAACTTGTATGCTGTCGCCGTATCCGACGCAATCAAGATTTATCATCGCAGCTATTTTATCGTAACCTTTTTTCCAGCTATTCACAAAATGTTTTGCGCCGTTTAATCCCTGTTCCTCGCTCGCAAATAACACAAAAATTACAGAGCGCTTTGGAACAATGCCGCCTTTAACAAATGCTTTTGCAATTTCTAGAACACCTGCAGATCCGGATGCATTATCATTTGCACCGGGGAAAAGCAAACCCGCTTGCGAGCCAACGTGATCTAAATGTGCACCGATAACTACATACTCTTCTTTTAATTTTGGATCGCTTCCTTCAATCATTGCAACCACGTTCATTGTTCTGGCATTTTTTTCATACTCAGCATTAACCTCAACAACAGCCTTGGTAATAAGATTCATTGATAACGGTTTTTTCCTTTCATCAATTTTTGTCTGGCAATCATTAATAGTAAAACCTGTTTTGCTTAATAATTTGCTTGCTGCGTCTAAAGAAATTTGAAGCTGTGGAAAATTAATTGGTTGTTCGCCTTCACCGTGTAAAACACTGCCAATTAATGGCTGTGGTTTTGTATCGTTTGGAAGCGAGACAAATAAAATTCCTTTTGCGCCATGTTTTTGTGCAACAAGAGATTTTTCACGCGGATAGTTTGTGCCCCAATCTTTATTATTGTTCTTCCAACTTGGATTTTGTTTGAAGACCATTACAATTTTATTCTTTACATTTATTCCAGCATAATCATCGTAATACAAATCAGGACGAGAAATTCCGTATCCACAAAAAACAACAGGCAAAGTAAAACTATTTGAGCCTGTAAATCCGCGCAATACAAAATCCTTTCCAATTCTATAATTGATAGTATCCTCATCAACAATAGTTTTAAATATTGCTGGTGATTTTATTTTATTGTACTCAACATTAAAATATTGAAAGTAAGTTTCATCTCCGGCAGGTTTTAATCCAAGCTCATAAAATTTATCCGCAGCAAACTGTGCGGCTTTATTGTAGCCTTCGCTGCCAGGCAATCTTCCATCAAAATCTGGTGATGTTAGAATTCTAACGTTTACAATAAGACCTTCTTTATTTATTTCTGAAAGTCCTGTTGTGCTTTGAGCACTTACAACAAGCGTCGCAAATAGAAATGCAAAAGTTATAATTGGTGTTTTCATAGCACGGAAATGTTTATCTGTTAAATTATTACGATTAATACAACAAAAAGTAAACCAGATGGAATATAAAAAATCGTCCCGAAAAACGGGACGATTTAACACAAAACAAGCTTATTGAATGAAACTAACTAAGCAATGGCTCGTCATTTTTTCCGTCACCATTGCCATTTATTTCTTCATCTTCTTCAGGAACAACGCGGGCAATATCTGCAATGGAATCGTGTTCGTTTAATCTAATTACTCTAACACCTTGTGTGTTTCTTCCCATCACTCGTAAGTCTTTAACGCTTTGTCTAATTATCATTCCCTGTGTAGAAATAATTACAAGTTCATCACGATCAACAACTTCCATCAGCGCAATCAACTTGCCAACTTTATCTGTTGTTTTAACAGTGATAACACCTTTCCCGCCGCGTTTGGTAATTCTATAATCTTCAATATCTGAACGTTTACCGTAACCTTTTTCTGTAACAACAAGCACTGTGGCTTTATCGCTTCTGATTACTAACAAGCCTACCGCCTTATCGCCTTTGCCTAATCTTACTCCGCGCACGCCTGTTGCGGTTCTTCCCATATCGCGTACATCTTTTTCATTAAAGCGAATTGCAAAACCGTTACAGGTTCCTATAACAATATCATTTTTTCCATCGGTCATCTTAACTTCAATAAGTTTATCTCCGGCAGCAAGATTGATAGCATTTATTCCGCCTTTACGAACATTGCCGTAAGCGGAAAGTACTGTTTTCTTTATCGTACCTTTTTCTGTTGCCATAATCAGATATTGATCTTCACGGAATTCTTTAACGGCTACAAAAGCTGTAATGTTATCGTCTTTGTCTTTATCAAGAAGATTAACAATTGATCTTCCTTTTGTAGTTCTTCCGCCTTCAGGAACTTCGTGAACTTTTAACCAATAACATTTTCCTTTATCAGTAAAGAATAAAATGTATTGATGTGTTGATGCAACAAACATGTGTTCGATAAAATCATCTTCTCTGGTTCCAGCGCCTGTTACGCCTTTACCGCCGCGTCCCTGTCTTCTGTATCCGCTAACGGGAAAACGTTTTATAAATCCGCCATGCGATATTGTTACAACAACATCTTCTTCTGCAATAATATCTTCTAACGCAAACTCTTTATAATCTTTTATGATTTCTGTTCTGCGCTCATCGCCGTACTTTTCTTTTAGAGCAAGAAGTTCTTCTTTTATGATTTTATTTCTTGTTCGTTCGTTATCCAAAATTCCTCTAAGTCTTTCAATCAGTTTGATTGTTTCCTTGTATTCATCTTCAATCTTTTTTCGTTCTAATCCGGTTAAGCGCTGCAATCTCATATCCAAAATTGCTTTAGCCTGTATCTCGCTTAATTTGAATTTTTTCATCAAGTTGATTCTTGCGGTCTCGGTATCCCTAGATTTTTTGATTGTCTCTATTACTGCATCAATATTATCAAGAGCAATTATGTAGCCTTCTAAAATATGCGCGCGTTTTTCTGCGGCTTCAAGTTCATATTTTGTTCGGCGTATCAGCACTTCCATTCTGTGATCTAAAAAGTGCTTAATCATTTCTTGAACGTTTAAAACTTTTGGTGCTCCGTTAACAAGCGCAAGCATTATCACACCAAACGTAACCTGCATTTGCGTATGCTTAAATAGTTGATTGAGAACAACAGCAGGCTGTGCATCACGTTTTAACTCAATAACTATGCGCATTCCATCGCGATCAGATTCATCTCTTATGTTTGATATTTCCGTTATCTTTCCTTCGCGTACAAGATCAGCAATCTTTTCAATTAAAACTGCTTTGTTAACTTGAAAAGGTATTTCTGTAATTATAATATTTTCTCTATCGTTCTTAAGTGTTTCGACATTTGCTTTTGCACGGAGAACAACTCTGCCCCTGCCGGTAAGCAGCGCATCTTTAACGCCTTCATATCCATAGATTATTCCGCCTGTTGGAAAATCCGGAGCCTTAATGTGCTTCATCAAATCAACAGGAGTTACTTTTGGATTTTCAATCATTGCAACGCAGCCATCTATAACTTCGCTTATATTGTGCGGCGGAATGTTTGTTGCCATCCCAACGGCAATTCCGCTTGCGCCGTTTATTAAAAGATTTGGAAGATACGATGGCATAACTGTTGGCTCTTGCAAAGATTCATCAAAGTTGTTTGCAAAATCAACTGTGTTTTTATCAAGATCACGAAGCATTTCCTCAGCGATTCTTGCAAGCCTTGCTTCTGTGTAACGCATTGCTGCTGGCGAATCACCGTCAACTGAACCAAAGTTTCCCTGTCCTTCAACTAATGGATAACGCAAAGACCATTCCTGCGCCATTCGCACCATCGAATCATAGACAGAAGAATCGCCATGCGGGTGGTACTTACCCAGTACCTCTCCCACAATTCTTGCGGATTTTTTATGCGGTCTATTGTGGGGTAAGCCAAGTTCGTGCATACCGAATAAAACTCTTCGATGAACCGGTTTTAATCCATCTCTTACATCAGGCAGCGCACGCGCAACAATAACGCTCATTGCATAATCTATGTAAGATGATTTCATTTCATCTTCTAATGTCCTGGGTACAATTTTTTCAAATATTGTGGTCATAATATTATAGTTTGTTTATTTTCTATTTATAGCCTTGTTCATTTAAATCTGAAATTATCTTTTCAACTATTTTCTCAAGAGCAGGAATATCTTCCTTACAAGTATAAAAAATAATATCAGCGTTAAGCTCTTTGTAATGGTGAGAAATAATATCACGAAGCTTCATAATTTCTTGCCATTCGATTTCCGAATAGTTTAATAAAAAGGATTTATTTTTCTTATCTACATTCTTTATTGATTCCCCAATAGTTTGTAAACGCATTGCTATAGAATCATATATAATAATTGAGTCTTCATCTTTTAAGAAATCCAGCGGAGATTCTATCCCATAAATTCGGCTTTTTATAATCGAAATTGCTTCTTGAACGTCTTCGAACTGACTTAATATAACTTCAAGAGACATGAATTAAATCCCGGTTGATAATATTAACAAATCGTTCCTTAAGACGTGGATGTTTTCTAACAATATGCACCGTCCTCTTAAAATGATTTTCTAAATAAATCTGAAGACCTGCAACGTTATGAAGCGAGGCTTTTTTAATCTCAACCAACAAATCAATATCGCTTTCTTCCGTTTCTTCGCCACGTGCAAAAGAACCGAATAAAGAAATAGAGGTAACCTCGAAATTTTCTTTAAGATATTCTATATTGTTTCTTAAAAATTTTAATATGTATTCTTTATTTAATATCACTCTGCTGCTGATTATTTATTTATTGCTTCTAAAATTATTTGCTGTAATTCCTTAATAGTATCGTAAATCTCTTTTCGATTTAATGTTTCATCTTCTATAAAAAGATCATATCTAAATTCAACTGCAAAACTAGTAAGCTCTTCAAGATTTTTTATCTCAATAGAAAACTCAACACCAGCATCATCTGTTTGTAAAAATAGTGTTTGAAGATCATGAGTTCTTTTGTATTCTATTCCATTAAATGTTAAAATCGCTTTTAATATTTTTTCAACTGCTTGTTGAGCATGAAAACCGAATACAGCATCATCAAAAACCTCTGGATTATCTAACATTCCAAAAAGCGAGTTGATGTCTCTTTCTGCTATTTGCATCATTTGTAATGAAAGCTTTTTATCTTTCATACAAAACCTTGCCTTCTTTTAAGCTTCTGCCTATAATGTGATTAACCGAATTTTTCCAATCATTAAATTCATCAAGGTCGTAAATTAAAATATCTTTCGATATTCGATATTCAGAAAAGGTCATTGA
>JBDTRQ010000502.1:0-2510 GCA_039931535.1 Ignavibacteriota bacterium | reverse complement strand
ATGTTAGGATTTGTGAAAACAGAAGAAAAAAAGATACAGGACGATAACAATCATCTTCACCTGGAAAGAAAGAGAAAAGAGAAGTTTTTTACAATAGCATTTTCTATTGTGGCTTTTCTTCTTCTAAATCTTATACTTTACTTTATGTCAAATTTCTAAAAAGCTTTTCAACTGATTTAAATATTTTATGCAAAGAAATAATGTTTACATAGAAACGTATGGCTGTCAAATGAATCTTGCTGATACCGAGATTGTACTTGGTATTTTAAAAAAGCAAGGCTACGATGTAACTGATAATCCCAAAAATGCTGATGTTGTTTTATTAAATACATGCAGTATTAGAGAAAACGCTGAGCAAAGAATTTATGGAAGAATCGGAAATCTAAAAACGCTTAAAGAAAAAAATCCAACACTTGTACTTGGAATCCTTGGCTGTATGGCAGAACGCTTGCGCAAAGATTTAATGGAAGATAAAAAAGCAGTTGATTTAGTTGTGGGTCCCGATGAATACAGAAGATTACCTGAATACATTGATGTTGCCTTGAACGGCGATAAAGGAATTGGCGTTAAACTTTCTCGCACAGAAACTTATGATGATATTGAACCGTATCGTGAAGATGGACTTTCTGCATGGATTTCTGTTATGCGCGGCTGTGATAAGTTTTGTACTTTTTGTGTTGTTCCATTTACTCGTGGCAGAGAACGAAGCCGTTCACTTCAATCAATTGTTGCAGAGTTAGAAAATCTTTCTGCTTGCGGATTTAAAGATATTACTTTGCTCGGTCAGAATGTTAATTCTTATATCGATGAAGAATCAATAGACGGTGGAGATTTTGCTGATTTACTTGCCGCCGCTGCAAAGGTTGATAGAACAATGAGAATCAGATTCAGCACATCACACCCCCAGGATATTTCTGATAAACTTTTATATACAATTGCAGAGCATCCAAATCTTTGCAACTATATTCATTTACCTGTTCAATCAGGCTCAAACAGAATTTTAGAATTAATGAACCGTACTTACAATATCGAACATTATTTAGACTTGATTGAGAAAGCAAAAAAAATAATTCCGGGTGTTACATTTTCTACAGATATTATTTCAGGATTTCCAACAGAAACCTGGGAAGACCATTTAGCAACGTTAGATTTGATGAAGCAAGTTAGATACGATGGCGCCTATATGTTTAAATATTCTCCGCGCGAAGGAACAAAAGCATTCAGAATGGAAGATGATGTTGCAGAGGATGTAAAATCAAAACGACTGCAAGAAATTATTGATGTGCAGCAGCAAATTTCTTTTGAAATAAATCAAGCATTAATTGGAACTGAAGATATAATTCTGGTTGAAGGGTTTAGCAAAAAGTCTAACGATTTTATTGCCGGCAGAACGGACACAAACAAAACTGTAATTGTTCCGATTAACAATAAAATAAAAAACGGCGATTACATAAAAGTAAAAATCAATAAAGCTACATCGGGAACACTGTTTGGTGATTATCTTTCGCATATCGAATCTGAAAAAGAAGGTATTGCGCTTACTGCCTAAACAAACTAATTTGCATTAATTATTTTTTAGTTTGTTACATATTTTATGAAAAAGCACTTTTCAATATTTCTATTCTTTTTTTCTTTTCTTTTTGCTTCGCAGATTTTTGCACAGGAAGTTGATATCGTTCCTTATCTAAAAAAGATTGAACAAGGAAAACTTGAAGAAGTAAAATCCAGCCTGCTTAATTTAAAAACTGATTATCCCAAAAGTGCAAATTTAATTTTTCTTGAAGGCGTGCTAACTGAAAACGGACAAGACGCAATTGTGCTTTATCAAACACTTTTAGAAAAATACCCCAAAAGCAGTTACGCAGATGCAGCGATTTACAGAATTTACTCGTACTATTTTGCGCTTGGTTTGTATAACACTGCTGATAAAAATTTAGATAAACTAAAAAAAGATTATCCGGAATCGCCTTACATAAAAATGGCTTCTGCCAATGTTATAATAAACGATGTTGAAGAAACCAATCCGCAAACCACCGGAACCACAGAAATAAAAACTAACGATGAAAAAGTTTATCTGTATTCCGTGCAAGCAGGAGCTTTTACAAACGCTGCAAACGCTGCCGCTCTAAAAAAAGAAATTGAATCAGTTGGGATGACTTCTTTTATTAATGAAAAAAATGTTGCGGGTACAGTTTTTAACGTAGTTTATATTGGCAAGTTTGAAGCTAGAAAAGAAGCTGAAGATTTTCTACCAATTGCCGATGCACGTTTTAGAATTACCGGACGAGTTGTTGAGATAAATCAGTGAACATTAAGTTTTTAGGTACTGGCTCAGGTGTAACGTTACTAAATCGCTTTCATTCATCCTTTCTTATAACTTCATCAAATTATAATTTACTTGTTGATTGCGGTGATGGAATTTCAAAAGCAATTCTCTGTCAAGATATTAAATACAATTCAATTGATTCAATTTTAATTTCACATTTTCATGCAGATCATTATGCCGGTTT
>JBDTRQ010000501.1:0-8394 GCA_039931535.1 Ignavibacteriota bacterium | reverse complement strand
ATAGAAAATTTCGGTTTACAATTATGCTTAATATTGTTGCAGAATATACTCATCAATTGAATTTTAGAGCAATTCCATTTCGGCATCTCATACAAAAGATGTAGTTCCTTTTTCATCCTTTCGCCCGATAGAACGGCTGTATTTTTCTTTATAGTTTTACAAAAGATAAAACATTAAACTTGAAAACACAACTCATAATTCGAAAGAATACAAGAACATGAAAAACCATCCTCCGGAACAAACAAACTTTGCGAAAGAGCCACACCGTAAGACCCTTCCATATTGGAAACGCGCTCATCGCGATTGGAAAATCTGGGTAGCGGTTGTAATGGTTTTGCTGGCCACCATTATCTACATAGAGACTCAGAATTTGTCAATTCGGCCTCATAACCAGATGGAACAAAGAGTTCCGTAAGTTATTGCAAAATAAAAATAACAAGAAAGAGAAATACTATTTATCAAATAAAGCAGTATCCGTTGAAATAAATTAGCTCATATATACTGCTATCAATATTTTCACTAACTAAAGTAAAAGGAAAGAAAAATGAAATCCATTATGTACATAGTTCTATTTTGTGCTCTTAGTACTTTTGTATTGGCACAAAATGTTTCCGTAACCGATTACGATGTCCCAGTAAGTTCTGCCAAAATATTAAGACTTACTGGTAATTATAATTGGGCACAATCAACCACAGATTCCACCACTGTAGTCACAGCGAATTTCGCTTCAGCCACAGCATCATTCAGATATTTTTATTCTTCCTTGCCTTTTGCATGGTTTATAGATGTTGATGCAACTGGAGGGAAAAGCTATGGTGAATACACGCACGATGTAAGCATTAAACCAAGAATTCAAAAATATCTTTTTGATGATAAAGACTGGTTTGGTTTTGCTTCTTTAGATCTTAGGCATGCTAACACTTTCAAACAAATAGAAACTAACGTATTAGTTGGTGGTGGTTACGGAAGGTTTATCAATGCAACAGCTCTTGCCAAGACTGTTAGAATCGAAGAACATCTCATTAGAGAAAATGTAATCAAAGACCATTTACCAAAAGAAACAATGATTAAAATAGCTAACATTATTGAACGCGAAAGTGAATATAGAGGAATTTATGGTGATACTTATGAAAAAGAATGGTATGAAGCTATTGAAAAAGAAATTAAAGACTCTGGAAATCTTGTTGGTCCAAGTCTTGGTGCCATTGGTATTTTAAGAACACAACAGGTATTAAAAAACATAAACGAAAGAGTGAATGAAAGATACTACGGATGGGACGTTACTCTTGGTGCTCTTTTTAATCTTTCTACTAGAGATAAAAGTCCAACTAACACACCTGCCCTAGCATTAGGTGGAAGATTTTCTTATCCGATTGGTTGGAAATCTCAGATAGATATGTTTGCAAATGTTAACACACCTCTTGATTCAAGCTTTTTTAAGGATGTAAATACAGTAGCCGGAATAAATTACTTATATGAATTAAGTAATAGAATAAACTTCATTTCTGGTTACAGAATTAATTACTTTATGCCATCAATTGGCGATTCTTATGCGGACCACTCTATAGTGGCTTCGTTTATTTTCTATCTTGAAAATCAGATTAACCTTGGTATTAATGCCAGTTTGGTTAGAAGTGGGTTAACTCAGAGAACAGATCTTGGAACAAACGTAACTTTGCAGTATAACTTCTTTTAATAATTTTTTATTAATATTTATTAAGGCATCCAACTGTGGATGCCTTTATTCTTTGCAATCCATCCTACCATAGTAATGCTTCCTTTAAGTTTATTACTCATAATTGATTTTTCATTAATAATAGACGGCCTGAATCAGCATTTGTTAACCATGACAAAACGTGAGCTACAAGTTATTGAACTTGTAGCTGATGGCAATACCAATAAAGAAATAGCACAGAAGCTTCACCTTTCAACTTACACTGTAAAAAGTCACGTTCATAATATCCTTGAAAAATTATCACTTAGTACCCGTGTACAAATAGCAAAACACGCTCATCTCTCAGATGCATATAAATCAGCAATTAATAATACTTCTCTGTTAAACGATTAATTTCTGTTCTGTCTTTAACTCATCTAAAGGATGTAATCCCTTATTCATCCTTCCGCTCTATTGATTCATCCTAGATTGTCTAATATGTTATTATAGAAAATCTATAAAAGATTACATACAATATTTCTCAACTAAAATTCTAAAAGGAGTTTTGATATGAATACGCTGAAGATTAAAGGAAACTGGAATGAAGCCGCAGGCAAACTAAAACAACAGTATGCAAATCTTACTGATGACGATTTACTTTTAGTAAAAGGTAAAGAAGAAGAATTACTTGGAAGATTGCAGAAAAAGCTTGGGAAGACTAAGGAAGAAGTACAAAAAATAATTTCGAAATATTAACAGTTCGTTTACCGTAAATTTAATGTGTTCCAATTGCTGGAGCTTTCGGTATTTTATATTAAATCATACTAAATGTTTCTAAATAATTTATTAGGAGAATTATGAAAACCAAATATTTCATCGCAGCAGTTATCCTGTTATTCGCAGGATCAGTATTTAATGGTTGTGACAACAAACAGAAAAATGTAGAAGATGCAAAAGACAATGTAACAGAGGCAAAACAGGAATTAAAGGATGCACAGGCTCAATATGAAAATGAATGGAAGCAATTTAAGAGTGATGTAGAATTAAAAATTAATGCTAACGAAAAAAGAATTGCAGAATTCAAAGCCGGGATTAAAACTGCAAGCGGAAAATTCAGAGCTAAATATGAAAAAGAAGTTGTGGTATTGGAACAAAAAAATACAGATCTAAGAAAAAAGCTTAATGAGTATAAGTTTGAAGGAAAAGATAATTGGGAAGTATTTAAAGATGATTTCAATCGTGAAGTGAATGATATTATGGTTGGTCTTAACGATATATTTTCAAAGAAAAATTAACAGTAAATTATTTTTTAATGGAAATGAATATGGCAACTGATGAAATGATATTAGCATAGTGATCGTTTTGTAATGCTTGATTTAATAAATACTATAAGTGAAAATGAAACGACCTAAGGCTATCCCATCATTGTTTAGATTGTTGATCCATCAAATAAAAATTCTTTTCATAAAGTTGAAACCATAAAAAGTCGTATTGAAAGTACGACAAAGTTTGAAGAAAAAAGAGAAGATTTACTTACAATTACTCTTAATATTGATGAGGATTATAAAAATCAGTTGTTCAGGTAAATATTAAAGGAGGCAACATTTTGTATGTTAAACAAATAACATTTGCCTGAACATTCTGAGCGAAAGATTATAGTATGGGTTACATTTTTTTACTAAAAGGAATAGCTATTGACTTTGCAATGGCAGTACCGGTTGGACCAATTGAAATATTGTGCATTCGTAAATCACTTACTGAAGGTAGAAAATTTATATGTCTAACTTAGTAATATATTTAATAGGTACAACCTTTGTGGCCGGAGGGCCAGACGCAGATTCAGCAATGGCTATGAGGACCGTCATTATTTTAATTATATCCATCCGCTTATTAATTAGCAGCAGTAACTTATTTCCAATTTTCGCACTGCTGAGATTTGGAAACACGGACAGCTATAACACTTTCAATAAAATTCGTTAAACTTATATTTGAGGAAAATCAAGGGGGAGAGTTTTTAAAGAAGAATAATAATAAAGGAGATACAATATGCCATTAAAGAAAGGGAAATCACAAACAACAATTTCTGAAAATATTAAAACAGAAATAAAAGCAGGTGTTCCACAAAAACAAGCGATAGCAATTGCATTATCAGTTGCTGGAAAGGCAAAAAATAAAAAGGATAAAAAGAAGTAATTATTAAAAGAGAAAGTGACATAACATTTAATTTAGAATTCTCTTAACTTTTATTGAAATTAAATCGGAGACTGCCACCGGATAGAGTATCCGTTCAATTCACATCCTAACCCCGCAGAACCAGGCATGCAGGTTCCAGTGGATAAAATAAAAAATAATTTTTTAGTTGGCTTTGTTATTTGGCTGTTTTTTTTAGCGAATGGAGTTTTGGTTAGAAACAATGGTGAGTAATATTCTGACATTTAAGATTTAGATCCTTTTTCATCCCTTTGGACGATGGTTGCGTTATAAACATATTCATACATTTATTTCAATGATGATATGGGTTATATAGAAAGTAAAATATAAATCACGCAAAATCATAAATACAAAAAGGAGTTATATTATGTTATACACTATCGCAGTAGTTTTAATAGTATTGTGGTTAGTAGGATTACTCACTGCTTATACTATGGGTGGAATTATTCACATACTTTTGGTCATTGCAGTTGTAATGATCTTACTAAATGTTATAAAAGGACGACGTGCGGGCTAAACTAAATTGTAGGAAGACCCGTAATAAGTAATCAATTACTACAATGGAAATTAATCTAAAACTAAAATTATAGTCGAAATATTATGGCTCTAAATGTTTATAGTCTAGCAAAAGGTATTTTGATAGGTGGTTTAGTCGGAGCTGTCGTTGCGCTTGTTTATGCATCTAAGAGCGGAAAACGTCTCCTTCACAATATGAGTAGAAAAGTTGCGGGCTGGAAAAGGAATATAAAAAAGACTTCCGATGAATTACTGGACAATACTCGTGATATGATGCATTCGATAACCGAAACCGTAACTAGTCATCATTCGTAATTCTTAAAAATGGTTTCGAAGCTCGAAATAGTGCAGAGAGCTCGCAAAGCTCAATTAATAGTTGACAAGATTTATTGAATTGGAAAAATTATTAATCTTAGCGGATTAGTTTTCTGTATTGATACATTTTTTTCTATTTTAAATTTTAACACGTGATTTTTAATGAATACTAAGAATGCTTTAAAAAATTTTCCTATCGTCTGCGTTGGCGGTTCCGCTGGTGGTCTTGATGCTTATACCCGGTTACTACAGAATCTGCCAGCCGATATGGGTGTTGCAATTGTCATCGTTAATCATTTGAGAACTGTAGCTACCCTGCTTCACGAGATTCTCCCACGTTTTACAAAGATGCCTGTTAAACTGATAACCGAAAAACTAGACATTGAGCCCAACCATGTGTTTATTATTCCGGAACAGCGAGACCTGCACGTTCAAAATGATGAGTTTCGTTTAAAACCGATATCAAAGCCTAGGGGATGGCCCGATGTGATTACTGTGTTTCTTCGATCAATAACGCAGCATTGGGATGGGAAACTTATTGCTGTTATTGTCTCTGGCTATGATGGTGATGGAGCTGAAGCGCTTTGCGGCATAAAAGAAGTGGGTGGTATTACCATAGCACAAAAACCAGAAACAGCCGAGCAACCAGATATGCCTGCGAGCGCAATAGCAAGCGGGTGTGTAGATTTTATTCTTTCCCCTGAAAACATCGCAAAAGAAATTATACGAATTGCGCACGGAAGTGAATAGTGGATCGGTATAAAGTAATGAGATCAGGTACGTTTAGAAAAACGTGTGGACAAGTTATTGAACTTGTAGCTGATTGCAATATAAATAAGGAAATAGCACGTAAGTTTCACTTTTCAAGGTACACTGTAAAAAGTCATGTCCATAATATTCTTGAAAAACTCTCTCTTAGTAGTCGTGTACAGATAGCTAGACATGCACATCTCTCTGAAGTATATAAAACTGCAATCGATACTACTTTATTATTAGCTGAATAATTTTTTTTCTAAAATTAAGATTCTGCCAAAAGATGTAGTTCCTTTTTCATCCTTCCGCTCTATTGATTCATCCCAGATTGTCTAATATGTTATTATTGAAAATCTATAAAAGATTACATACGATATTTATAAACTAAAATTCTAAAAGCAGTTATGATATGAATACACTGAAGATTAAAGGAAACTGGAATGAAGCCGCAGGCAAACTAAAACAACAATATGCAAATCTTACTGATGACGATTTACTTTTAGTAAAAGGTAAAGAAGAAGAATTACTTGGAAGATTGCAGAAAAAGCTTGGGAAGACTAAGGAAGAAGTACAAAAAATAATTTCGAAATATTAACAGTTCGTTTACCGTAAATTTAATGTGTTCCAATTGCTGGAGCTTCCGGTATTTTATATTAAATCACAAAAATGTTTCTAAACAATTTATAAGGAGAATTATGAAAACAAAATATTTCATTGTTGCACTTGGTTTACTGATTGCTGGAATAGTGCTTAGCGGTTGCGACACCAAACGAGAAAATGTTGAAGATGCAAAAGACAATTTAACAGACGCAAAACAGGAATTAAAAGAAGCACAGGCTCAATATGAAAGTGAATGGAAGCAATTTAGAACTGATATAGAATTAAAAATTAATGCTAACGAAAAAAGAATTGCAGAATTCAAAGCCGAGATTAAAACTGCAAGCGGAAAATTCAGAGCTAAATATGAAAAAGAAGTCTTGGTATTGGAGCAAAAGAATACAGTGCTAAGAAAAAGGCTTAATGAATATAAGTTTGAAGGGAAAAATAGCTGGGAAGTATTTAAAGACGATTTCAATCGTGAAGTGGATGATATAATGGTTGGTCTTAACGATATTTTCTCAAAAAAGAATTAACGATTAGTAATTATAGATCTTACATATTCAGAACATAATATATAATTGAATATGAATTATAATTTTAATCATAACCAAAGTTCCATTAAATGAGTGCATGAAAATCTTTAGACAGTTAAATAAACAAAAGTTTAATCCATTCATATATGCACTCACACATCTTCGTTTCTCAAATCTAGTTTTTGGGAGAATAAAAAAATATCAATATTCTTTGTGCTGATGTGAATTACAAAACCTCATTGTTCAAGTAAAAGGTAATGTTGATAGAATATTATATCTTTAACAAATGAGTATTTATATTTAAGTAGGACTGAAAGATTATTGTATGGATTATATTTTTTTTCTTAAAGGAATAGCTATTGGTTTTGCAATGGCAGTACCGGTTGGACCAATTGGAATAATGTGCATCCGCAAAACACTTACCGAAGGTAAATTACATGGAATGGTAATCGGTCTTGGGGCTGCAACTGCTGATATGTTTTACGCCAGTGTTGCTGCATTCGGCCTTACATTTATTTCAGATACACTTATTAGTCAAAAATTTTGGATACGTTTGGTTGGAGGTGCGCTTCTTTTGTTTCTTGGTGTAAGAATATTTCGTAAAGTTCCTAAAGATCCAAAGATTCGCACCAATAACGGAAGTATGTTACGATCATATCTTACTACAGTTTTTTTAACGCTCACAAATCCAGTAACAATTTTTGCTTTTCTCGCAGTGTTTGCTGCTCTCGGTTTGGATAGCGAGCTAAAATATTTTTCTGCTGCTCTTCTTGTAGCCGGAGTTTTTATTGGTTCGTGTTTGTGGTTTTTCTTACTTAGTTCAGGCACCCTTCTATTTAGAAATAAATTAGATTTAGATGGATTGAAATGGGTTAACAAAATTGCAGGTATCTTAATTATCATTTCCGGTCTTTACGCTTTTAGTAGTTTGTTTTAATTTTTTGTTTTTTTCAAAAAAGTTTGAATTCATTTAATATTGCTCGGATTATATTGATCTGAATCGACACATTTGATAATTCATTAAAGATCGATATTTAAGTTGCCTAAGTCATTGCGAATCCTTATAAATATGTCGGCGGACAGATTTATAAGGATGAAGCACTCTTTAGTAAGCAATCGAATAACTTATGAGATTGCTTCGTCTAAGACCTGTATGCCGATAGGCAGGCTCCTCGCAAAGACAATCTAAGATGAACGAGTTTTATATCATCGATATTAATTATCCCAATAAATAAAGGCTCACCGGAGAATTTCCACACCGACACACAATAAAAAGGTGTAGTCCCTTTTTCATCCTTTTGGTTGATTGAATTAATATGATCCTCTTTATATGTTTATGCTAGATTTTTAGCGAGAAGATATTTGCGGTGCGGTATAGTTAGCTAAAAAAAATGTTATTAAAGTCTATGTCCAAAACATCGAAAGTAGCGCAAATAAGAATTAAGAATTTAGCTCGGTGCTTTATACGGTAAGAATTGTTAGACAGTTATAATAGTATTGAAGCTGAAGGAGGAGATCGCTGAGGAAGTTTACAAGCTCGATCAGTTTTTTGTGTGGAGAAAGTGAAGCTTTATAAAATTGATTATCCACCAAATAATCGGGAAACTGTTATCTATCGTACCATTGCTGATTCTTATTGTATATGATAGGTAAAATATTTAATTAGACTTTGTTAGGAAATTATTTAGTCTTTAATACTTGATTGATTAAATTATTACTTATAAAGATTTTCCAAAGCAAGGATCTATAAATGAAAAAAATATGAAAAAGAAATCAATTCCAAAAAAAACTGCAATCAAAAAAAAGCAAAAT
>JBDTRQ010000500.1:0-2915 GCA_039931535.1 Ignavibacteriota bacterium | reverse complement strand
GACAGACTGACAAATTGAGACTTATGAGACAGCCTCTACGGTTTTAATGTTTGTGATCTTCTTCCATCAAACAAACTTCGTCTTCAAGTTCAATCTCAATTGTAAAGTGTATCATCTTTAAATCTTCAAACAGTTGCTTGCACTTTGATTTTATCTTTACAATTTCATCACGCGTTGTTGATTTATCTACAATTAAATGAGTTGTTAAAATGTGGTTTGCGCCATCCAAAGACCAAACGTGTGTGTGATGAGATGAAATTACTTTATCAATACTTTTAAATTTGTTGTCTAAAAATTCTATATTAATATTATCTGGTGTTGCTTGTAAAAAAAGCGTAATTGTTTTTTTAAGATTGATAACAACATTATACAAAATGTAAAGCGTAATTATTATTGATAGAATCGCATCAAGAATGTAATTTTGCCAAAACAATAATGTAATTGCAACAGCTAAAATAGCAATCCAGCCAAGCACATCTTCTATTAGATGAAGCATCATAACTCGTGCGTTCATTGATTCTTCGCCTTTAAATTTTAATACAGCAGCACCATTAACAATAACTCCAATTATTGCAAAAACTATCATGCCTTCGGCATTAGCTGCTTCAGGTTTAATCAACCTTGGGATTGCATTTGCCAAAACGAAGGTTGAACCGAGCATCAAAACAATTGCATTTATTAATGCACCGAGTAACGAAAATCTACCATAGCCGTAAGTAAATTTATTATCGCTTTTTTTATGAGAATATTTTTCTAAAAACCATGCAAGTCCGAGCGATATTGAATCGCCAAGATCATGCAAAGCATCGGAAATTATAGCGATACTGTTTGTTAGAATTCCACCAACAATTTCAAAAAGTGTAAATCCAAAATTAAGGAAGAAAACCACTTTGAAATTTTTAATCGAATTCGAATTTATGTGATTGTGATTATGACTCATTAGTTAACTTTGAAATTATTATTGATGCAGCCGATGAAACGTTTAAAGATTCCGCTCTGCCTTTACCGGGAATTGTTATAAAATCATCAGCAAGTGTTTTTATATTTTCTGATGGACCAATTGATTCATTAGAAAAAGTTAAAATAGATTTTTTATTTGTTTTATAAGTAAAAATATTTTTACCTTTTACATCTGCGCAAATAATCTGGTAACCATTGCTTTTAAGATTGCTTAAATCATTTGCATAAATATCATCATAAATATTTAGATGAAAAATCGAACCCATTGAAGCTCTTACAACTTTGGGATTCAAATATTCAACCGATTGATCACTAATTAAAATATTATATAATCCAAACCAATCGCAGGTTCTGATAATTGTTCCAAGATTTCCGGGATCCGAAATATTATCTATAAGAACAACAATTTTATCCTTTAGCTCATTCAAATTTTTCTTTGGATAATTTTTGTTGAATACTGCTGCAATGCCCTGTGGTGATTTTGTATCGGATATCTTTTGAAAATCAATTGATTTTAATTCTTCAATTCGATTCGTTTTTTTTCTTAAAATATTAATCACATCTGGAAAAGAATCCATAAAAGCAGGTGTAACAAAAACAACGTCGCATTTATAACTGCTGTTTAAGCCTTCTTCAACAATCTTTAATCCTTCTACAATAAACTTTTCTTCCTGCTGTCGGAATTTTTTTATCAAAAGGGAAGAGAAGTATTTTAATTCATTTTTAGAAATCATATCAGCTTATCATAATTTTGTTTATCGCTGCTGCTCTCTCCAGCTTCAAGAGTTTTTAGATATTCCCACGAGTAAATACCTGTATCGTGTCCATCTTTCCATCCGATTTGTATAGCATACTCTCCAACAACATCAATACTTTTTATCTTGTACATTTCTGTTGATAAGATTGTTGGTTTTGGTGGACGAAAAGTTTTAAACAAAATAGTTTCACCTTTACAACCGGCACACGGACATTCATCACGTAAATATTTTAGCGTTATTATTGATTTACTTTCATCATTCCAGACTAAAGAAAGTTTATCTTTATCAATTATTTTTATTTGTTTTGGTTTCATCTAAATCCAAATGTTTTAAAAGTTAATTGCAAAATAACACAATATTAAAGATTATGTAATGTAAATTTAGTACAACACTATTATTTTTGTTTTAGCTATTAACAGCAGAAGGAAATTTTACACTTAATGGAATTATTGATCGTTTTTGTATTGATACTATTTGCAAATTTCTTATTGGTTGCAGCAGAAATTTCTTTAGCCGCTTTTGGGGAAACTAAAATTGATGAGCTTAAAGAAAGTTCGGACAAATATGTTTTGTCTTTTGAAAAACTGCACGAAAATGAAGAACAAGTTTATAGCAGCATCCATCTTGCTTTTACTTTTTTAACAGTGCTAATTTCTATCATCGGTTATTTTTTATTTTCAAGTTGGATAAATCCGCTGCTCTTATCAACTATAGATTTACCATCCTTTTATTCAGTTGGAATTTCAATTCTGATTACAACAATATTGGTTACCGTAACAATCTTAGTTTTTAATGTTCTTGTTCCAAAAGCAATTGCTTATCGCTATTCTGATTTTATTGGAAAGCGATCTATTAAAATAATTTTAATGCTTTCATCAACATTAAAATTTGTTACAGGTGCAATTACAGCAATAAGCAATCTTATTTTACTTCCATTTAAAGAAAAAATTAATTTTTCCGATGAACGCCCATCAGAAGATGAAATACTTGATATCATTTCTGACGGTGTAAGATCAGGTACAATTGATGAGGCTGATCAAGAGATTATTGAAAATATTTTTGAGTTTAATGATCTTAAAGCCGATGAAGTAATGATTCCCAGAACAGAAATGGTTGCAATAAATCTTAACGATGATGATGAAAAAAATATTGCATCAATTATAAAAACCGGACATACATTGGTCCCAGTTTTTGAAA
>JBDTRQ010000499.1:0-3620 GCA_039931535.1 Ignavibacteriota bacterium | reverse complement strand
TTAAATCTAAAGGCAATGGGTCATACGATATATTATTATGCTGATTCCAGAGAATGTGATTTTGTTATTTTTAATAGATCAAAAATTCAATCCGCAATACAAGTAACTGCAATTCTTAATTCAGGCAATCGAGTCCGAGAAATTGATGGCTTATTAGAGGCGTTAAATAGATTTAAACTTAAAAGCGGAGTCATTTTAACTTTAGATCAGAGGGAAACAATTAAAGTTGAAAATAAAATTATTGAAGTGGAACCAGCCTGGAAATGGTTGATTGAAAAATAATCAACGAAAATTATTTTAATATTTTATTTGATACTTTATAACGTTCAAATTACTTTTTAGCAATCGTATTAGCATGTAACTACTACCCTATATTATTTAGTAACTTTGTTACAATATTTTTACAAAATGAAACAAGAAACACAAAACATATTTCTCCCCGGCGGATTTAAACAATTTAGAATTCTAAAAACTAAGTATGTTATTAATGATAAAAACGTTTTAGTAATTGGATCAGGAAGCGAAAAGATTGCAGAAAAGATGGTTGATTCTGGCGCAAGTTCAGCAACTGTAATTGTAACTGATTATGATTCTTTGATGAACTCACGAATAAATCTTAGCAAAGACAGTAAAGTTTTAGTTAAGATGATGGATTTTGATAACACCGATTTTAATGAAGCGGAATTTGATCTGGTTTTTGCTCAGGCTTCAATATCATTGCTGAACAGAAATAAAATCGTAAAAGAGATTAAAAGAATTTTAAAACCCGAAGCAACTTTGTGTGTTGGAGAAATTACTTCGCTAACAAAAGATTATCCGCCATTCGTAAAAAATATTTTTGACACTTCGGAAATGTTACCTTTGTTAAATGATGATTGTGGTTCTTACTACACTGAAAGAAATTTTTCTGTTTTGTTTGAAGAAGATTTATCATCATCACTACAAAGTTTTTATGAACACACTGCGCAAGAATTAGATGATACGATCTATAAGCTAAACGAAAAAGAAAAAAGTTATTACAAAAAATTATTAAAAAAGATTAGCCACGAATCCAATGCATACCTAAAACTTGGTGCAGACAGATACATTGGATTTAAGATGCTGATATTAAAACTTTTGTGAAACTTGGTGCCTTTGTGTCTTGGTGGCAAAAACATCGCCACAAAGACTCGAAGATACAAAGAAGGATGAAATGAATATAAAAAAAGGCGACACAGTAGAACTTCAAATAGAAAAGTATGCATTTGAAGGAAAAGGAATTGCAAAAGTTTCTAAAAATGAACTGCTTGGATTAGTTGAAGAAAATGGACACGACAAAAACTATGTTGTGTTTGTTCAAGGTTCATATCCAGGCGATACAGTTAGAGCAAGATTATTAAAGATTAAAAATTCTTACGCCGAAGCATTAACTTTGGAAATTCTATCTCCCTCATCGGAAAGAGTTGAAGCTAAATGCAATTACTTTGGAACCTGCGGCGGATGCAAACAGCAAAATTTAAATTACGATTCGCAGTTAAAATATAAACAGCAGCAGGTTTTAGAAATCTTTAACAAGCTTGGCGGATTTACTGATTTTGAAATTGAACCAATCATTCCATCGCAAAATGTTTTTTACTACAGAAACAAAATGGAATTTTCTTTTAGTGAAAAACGCTGGCTGACAAAAAGCGAAATTGATTCACAGGAAAATTTAGATAGAGATTTTGCACTTGGTTTACACATTCCCAGAATATTTGATAAAGTTCTTGATGTTGATGAATGTTTTCTTCAATCCGAAGTAAGTAATAAAATTTTAAACTTTACACGCGATTTTTTTAAAACCAAAAACACTTCAATCTATTCTACAAAAACACACGTTGGATATTTACGTAATCTTGTAATCAAACAATCTTTTCACACAATCGATTTAATGGTTAATCTTGTTACTTCCGAAGAGAACGATGATTTGATGACTGAGTATTCCAACGAATTAAGAAAAGAAATTCCGCAAGCAACTACCGTTATAAATAACATCAACAAAAAATTTGCCGCAGTTGCAATTGGTGATTATGAAAAAGTGTTTTATGGTTCCGGTTTTATATACGATGAGATTGGAAAGTATAAATTTAGAGTTAGCGCTAATTCATTTTTTCAAACAAACACAGCGCAGGCAGAAAAGCTTTATCAAACAGCTTTAGATTCTGCAGAGTTAAGCGGAAGTGAAATTGTTTACGATTTATATTCCGGTGCGGGAACAATTACAATTTACGTTTCAGATAAAGCAAAAAAAGTTTACGCTTTTGAATCAGTAGAATCATCAATTGAAGACGCAAAAGTAAATGCTGAACTAAACAATATTTCAAATGTAAAATATTTTACTGCTGATCTTTACAAATCATTTCTTCCGATAGTTAACAAATACAATATCCCAAAACCTGATGTGATGATTATTGATCCGCCGCGAAGTGGTATGCACCCAACAACAGTTGATGATATAATAAAACTTGAACCGCAAAAAATTGTATACGTAAGCTGCAATCCCGCAACGCAAGTGCGCGATATTAAATTGATGGTTGAGGCTGGTTATAAATTAATTAAGATTAGACCTGTTGATATGTTTCCACATACATTTCATATTGAGAATGTGGCGTTGCTAACGAAATAGACCATGGATTAAACTGATCTAACGGATATAAACTGATTTAATCAGTTAGATTCGTGTCATCCGCGTACCATTGGTTTTTACTTATTGGGCATTTTCCAATAATAATAAATAAAATAAACTAATAGGGGTAATACGATGTACAAAGAGAAATCTGATAAATCATAATAGCTAATGTCAAATGCAAATACACTCCAGTGATTCCGTGGATAAATGTAAACCATAGGGTTTAAATCTCGGCCTACTGGGCGTGATAAAATCAAGAAATTACCACTTGCGATATAAAGAATTAAATGCACGGACAACCAAACTATGTATGTGGCTTTTAATTTACTTGGTATAGATGCTAAAAAAATTTTCATTCTGACCTTCTATAAGTAATAAATAAATCAGGGTGTTTTTGTAGATATATGTTCATTTTCTATTTCTCCAATTCCGAATTAAAATCCCCAACACAATTAAACCAATCCCAATTGCTAATAAAAATGTTTGCACCGTTGAATAATAATAATTTCTATAACTATCTGTGGAACCAAAAGAATGAAGGCTAAATAATGTTCCAATAAACAACGAACTACCGCCAACAAAACAAACAACATCAATAATTTTAGAAGATATTGTTTTCCTTTTAACCTTTAAAAGTTGATTTAAAAATGCATAACTCAATTTTTTATTTTTAATGGTCCCATAAAAATTTCATCTAAGTTATTTCTCAGTTCTATTGAACTCTTTATTAATTCTGATTTTTCTTTCATTAGTTTTTTTCTCTCTTTATATTCATCAGAATCTGAGTCATGATCATTAAAAAGTTTTATATTAGAATTAAGTCCAGCGATTTTAAAACCTCTCGTCAGAATTTCATCTAACAGTCCATTAATTTTATCGTTATAGATAAATTTGGCAATGCTATGATAGAAATGGAGAATGATTTTCGAATGTTCGATGATGCGCGCGCAGCCCCGGATCGCTGGTCGGGGCT
>JBDTRQ010000498.1:0-4364 GCA_039931535.1 Ignavibacteriota bacterium | reverse complement strand
TGTTGAAAAGCTTCCTGTTGAAACTACAGTTAATATGTGGATAGACAAATACAATTGTTTTTTAATGAACAAAACTGAAAGCTCTGCTTTTGAAAAAACAAATTATAAAAACAATAACGGAACTGAAATTGTTTTGTATAAAATGTTTAGCGGCGGTCATTCGTGGCCCGGTGGGGAAAAAATTAGGAGGTTTGCAGATAATCCAGTTAGAAATGTATCTGCAACAGATTTGATTTGGGAGTTCTTTAAAAATAATCCCAAACACTAAATATCAAATAAAATATCTTTGATACTTTATATATTTTGTTGATTGTTCTCTCATTTTTTTATTGCTAAAAATAACTTTCTTTAAATTCTTTTAAAGAATTGTTATTATTAATTATCAATAAATATAAAATAGGAAAACTAATGGCGATTGGACTAAACAAAGTGGTTACAATGAACTTTACCTTAACTGATGATCATGGAAACGTGCTAGATTCTACTGGAAACGGCGGACCATTTTCATTCATATCCGGCAGTAATATGGTTTTGCCAAAACTTGAAGAAGCTGTAAACGGAATGTTAATTGGATCAAAAAAAACATTGAAATTAGAAGCTAAAGATGGTTACGGAAATTATAATGACGATGCCATTCAGGTTGTGGGAAAAGAAAATTTTCCAGAGGATTTTGTTTTAGAAGTTGGAATGGAATATATGGCAAGCAATCCCGATGGTGTGCAAATGCCATTTGTAATTTCTAACGTTGATGGTGAAGAAATAACTGTTGATTTTAATCATCCGCTTGCCGGCAAAAATTTAAATTTTGATGTTGAACTGCTAAATGTTAGAGATGCAACCACTGAAGAACTTTCTCACGGACATGTTCACGGTGAAGGCGGACATCATCCTCATTAATTAATGATGAAATAAAAATTATGAACCAGTCGGTAAGTGTAATAATTAAGAGGATTGACGATTTGCTAATCCTCTTTTTTTTTACTTATTAGCTTTGAAAAAATATGAATGATAAGTTATTGAAGACCTTTTCAGAGTTTCAAAATATTATTGAAACTCAAAAAGTTGTTTGCTTTTATTTAAGTACGCCGGAATGCAATGTATGCAAAGTTCTAAAACCAAAAGTGTTTGAAATGATCGAAAACGATTTCCCAGAAATAAATTTTTGCTATGTTGATTTGAATGAGGCTAAAGAAATATCGGGACAGCTTTCTGTGTTTTCCGTTCCCACAATACTTGTTTATTTTAGAGGCAAAGAAACAATACGCGTATCGCGCAACTTACATCTTGAAGAGTTGTGTGAACAAATTAAGCGTTATTATAAAATTGTGTTTTGATATACTTATTTTTGCTTTAGTGGCTTTTAGTGTACTCGAGTTTTAGTGGCAAATGTTAATAATCTCCGAAAAAGGAATTGCCACAAAATCACTAAAACGCAAAGCAGCACAAAATAATTACCTAATAGTAATAGCTTATTTATAATATTTGTTAGTAAGACAAGAAAGATTTTAAAATGAAAAAAATATCAATCACACTCTTAATGCTTTCAATAATCTACTTTGTTGGATGTGAAAAAATAACAGACCCAAACGGTGGTGTAAACAGCGATATAACCGCAAAAGAAAAATTAAATGATGTACTACTAAAAGCAAGATTAGATTTTGCAACCGATGCAAAACTTTCTGCTCTTTATGGCTGGAATGTTGGTTTGAATGGAAACGTTGACTTACTTAAAACAGATAACGCTTTTGTTTATGTCGTTCAATCAAACCAACTGCAAAGCAATGAATTTTATGTTCCAGTATTTGCAGCGGGACCAATTAAATCACCTATAAATTTTTCAATGATGTTATCATTTATAAAAGACAGTACTGCTGGTAATATCCTTGGTAAGGTTTTTAATAAACTTGCAACGGTTGCGATTGATCCCAATGCTAACTATAACGATAGCCCTGCCGCAATAGATACGGCACTTGCACATGGTGGAAATGTTTTTCTTGCACAAAACACCGGAGCTAAAATTGATATGTTTCTTGTTCCGAGCAAATCAATCGATACAACTCTTACGCTTAATAATTCCGCAGATTGGATTGTAAACTTTTATTCAAGTTCTAAATCGTTAGTGCTGTGGATTAATAGTAACAGCGGAGTTGTGACTAAACTTTCTGGGAATTAAAAGGTTAAAACCGCAGCAGTATTTTTGACCCCGAAGGTTTGGCAACTTAAATTGTAATTAGAGAACTGTTAGGCAATCAACAAATTATTCCATTACTCCAACACTCCATTATTCTTTTATCAACTTTATGCTTCCAACTTCCGGCACTTTAATTTTATAAGTAGTTCCACCTTTGTTTTTTAAAGATGTATCGCGCAGCCAGGGGTTGTAGAGTTTTAGTGTTTTATAATTTACACCAAGCGTTACTGCATAATCAGCAAAGTTTGCAACATAAGTGCTTAGTTCAACTTCTTTGAACTTAAGCGGCTGATATAAATCCTTTTCCATTAAATCATAACCATAAGCATTTGGATTTTCCATTATCAATTTCATTGCAATTATCCGGGAAACATAGCGAGAGGTTTCAGAACCAAGAACAAGATTCCAGTAGTTTGCCGATTTCTGTAACCCACTCCATTTATCAATTCCGCTTATGCCTGCGTTGTAAGATGATGCAGACATGGTCCAGTTGCCAAACATATCGTATGCAGTCTTTAAATATTTACAAGCCGCAACTGTGGATTTTTCAAGATCATATCGTTCATCAACCTCATCATTAACTTCCAAACCATATTGCTTTGATGCAGATTTTATGAACTGCCAAAAACCGGTTGCACCCGCAGGTGAAACAATGTTTTCTAAATTACTTTCTACAACAGCAAGATATTTAAAGTCATCGGGAATATTATTTTGTTTTAGTATTAGTTCAATTACCGGAAACCATCTGTTGGCTCGTTTAATTGCAAGTATTGTTGCCGAGTGCCAATAAGTGTTTACTAATATTTCACGATCAACTCTTTCGCAAACTTCAAAATTTTCTAACGGAACTCCTTCACCAAAGATTGAAATGTTATCCGGAATTTTCGGTGAGATTATTTTGTAATCCTGCGGAAACTTTCCACCATTGTTTTCATCAACAGTCGCAGAAGTATTATTAGTAAAAAAAATATTTGTTGAAATGTAGAGCAGTCCGGCAACCGATAACATCCCTGCTAAAAAATAGTAAGCTTTAGATTTTTTTGTGATAGTTTCTTTTAATCGTAATGAAATATTCATAATCAATCCTTTTTATTTTATACGGAATAATAAAAAAATGTATTTCAATAACGAAGACAAAAAGAAGTGTTGTTATATTAGCATACGCTTTAGAGTTAATTATGCAACTAATTAAATTGTTTTTAGGATTACAATGCTAATTGTTGGAGAAAGCTAAATATTTTTTTAAACATCAAGTTATTAGAAATCTGAAGATAAATTTCGTATTTAGAAGTAAATAAAAATAAAATCCATAATCAGTAAAACTATGCTTAAAATAAAACTCCACTGGCAAATACTAATCGCATTTATAATAGCAATACTTTTCGGATTGTTCTTTCCGCAATACTCAAACTATGTAAGATGGCTTGGCGATCTTTTTCTTCGTGCGTTAAAGATGATAATTGTTCCACTCATTTTAACTTCGATAGTTTCAGGTGTAACAAATATTGGAGGCACAAAAAGTCTTGGCAGACTTGGGCTAAAAACAATTTTGTATTACGTTCTAACAAGTATTTTTGCAATAATAACAGGGCTTGTGTTTGTTGATCTTATTAAACCCGGCGTAGGTACTGATCTTGGATTTAAAACGAATGTTCCGGAATTAACTCATGTTTCCGGTGGAGTGTGGGATATTGTTTTACGAATGATTCCGCAAAATATTTTTGAAGCTTTAGGTTCTGCGGATATGCTTGCAATAATTTTCTTCTCAATTCTGTTTGGATTTTTTATCACAAAAATTCAAACCGAATACAAAGATTTTATGATAAACTTTTTTAATTCCGGTTTTGAAATTATGATGAAGATGACTTCATTCATTATAATGTTTGCACCACTGGGTATTCTTGGTATAGTAACAGGAGTTGTTGCAGATCAGGCGTCTGATAATACGAAGTCACTAAATTTGTTTCAGCATCTTGGCATTTACATGATTACAGTGCTGGGCGGATTATCGTTTCATTTTTTTATTACTCTTCCATTAATTGTTAAATTTATTGGAAAAGTAAATCCTATAAATCATTTCAAAGCAATGTCGCTTCCGCTTATCACTGCATTTTCAACTTCTTCATCTTCTGCAACTTTACCATTAACAATGGAAGCAGTAGAACATAAAGCT
>JBDTRQ010000497.1:0-5660 GCA_039931535.1 Ignavibacteriota bacterium | reverse complement strand
ACTACGTAGAGAGGTTCATTAAATAACAGTCAACCTATTTTAGGACGACTCATTTGATATGAATTCTCGGTTCTATTACAGTCGGTTCTTTCTCTCTTAAAAAGTTTTTCTCAAGATGTTCTTTAATAACATTAAATGCCGTATCAACATCATTACAGAAATGAAATAATTTTAAATCGGTTTCGTTTATTACTCCCTGCTCTATCAATGCATCAAAATTAACAACACTTTTCCAGTACTTTTCATCGTAAATAACAATACCTAATTTTTTTCTAATCTTTTCAGTTTGAACAAGTGTTAAAACTTCAAAAAGTTCATCGAAGGTTCCGAATCCACCTGGAAAAACTACAAGTGCTTTTGAAAGATATGAAAACCAGAATTTGCGCATAAAGAAATAATGAAATTCAAAACTAAGCTCTTTGGTAACGTAAGGATTAACATACTGCTCAAACGGAATGCTTATATTTAATCCCACAGAATACCCGCCTGCTTTTTTTGCGCCTCTGTTTGCCGCTTCCATTATTCCAGGTCCGCCGCCGGTGCAGATGATAAATCGATTGGCTTTAGTTTCAAGATTCATAGACCATTCGGTTAATCTTCGCGAAAGCTCCACTGCGTCCTCATAATATTTGGACATTTGAACATGTTGCTGTGCCTTGCGTAATTCCTGAGCGAAATTAGTAATGGTTTTTGGATTAGCATTTTTAAATTTATTAAGTGCTGCATTTGCTTCTTTGCGTGATTTTAATCTTGCAGAACCAAAGAAAACAATTGTATCCATAATTTTATGTTTTTTAAATCTTGCTTTTGGTTCAAGATATTCTGCAAGCAGCCTAATTGTTCTTGCATCTGATGATGCGAGAAATTCTTCATTCTGATAGGCTTTTACAGTCTTCGGTTTTTTAGCCATACTAACCCTTTGTTGTTAAAAATAATTTTTTAAAATAAAAGTTAAAAAGTTTGTGTTAAATTGAAGAATAGTTTCTGTTTATATTTGCATAGAAACAAAATTGATTCACCAATAATTATAAAAATTGTATGTCAAAATATCATTTTTTTTTAAGAGTTATAATAAAAACCAGTTTATTTATTTTTTTGTTTACAGTAAGCAATCTATTTGCATCTTCAAAAGAAGAGATAGCAAACAAGATACGAGAGATTATTTTTAGACTACCGACAAATACAATTAGCGGTGTTATGATTTATAATCCGCTAATGCAGGATACAATTTTTGCTTTGAATGAATCACAGCCAATGACTCCTGCATCTTTAACAAAACTATTTACTACCTCAACTTCACTGGGGGTGATGGGCGGGGAGCACAAATTATCTACAAAATTATTTTCGGATGATATAAATCTAAAAGATGGAATTATTAATGGTAATCTTTATATAAAAGGATTTGGCAATTCAACTTTTACTGATTCGGATTTAGAATATCTTGTAAACGAACTTAGCAAAAAAGGAATAACAACTATCACAGGCTCTGTAATTGGTGATGATACTTATTTTGATGATATATATGTACGTGAAGATTGGATTGAGGGAGAAGGCGCAAATGTAAGACTTCCACCAATTTCCGCACTTGTATTGGATAGAAATCGGAATACAATTAGAAAAAAAATTCGCAGAAGATATCGTTACATTTCTGAAAGTGTAAAAGACCCATCGCTCTTTTCCGCAAATAAACTTACCGAAAAACTAAAGGCATTTGGTATTGAAGTTAAAGGAAAAACAATAAAAGGAGTTACTCCTGTTAATGTTTTTCCGTTAGCAGAAAAATCAATTCAACTAAAGAATTTAATTGCTTTGATTAACAAACACAGCGATAATTTTTTAGCCGAATGTTTATTTAAAACACTTGGAGCGGAATCAACCAAACAGCAGGGCAACTCATTTTTTTCTCAACAAGCGATTTTAAAATTTATTAAAGATAATAATATATTTTCCATCGGAACCGAAATTGTAGATGGCTCAGGTATTTCCCGATCTGATCAAGCAACTCCATTAGCAATAAACGGCGTATTAGAAAAAATGTATTTTGATCTAGTTCACTTTGATGATTTTTTTAACTCCTTAAGCATTGCAGGCGTTGATGGTACTCTCAGGGGTAGAATGATAGGCTCGCAGGCTGAAAATAATTTTAGAGGAAAAACAGGATCATTAAATGGAGTTTCAGGATTAGCAGGATATTTAACCACATCTGATGGTGATGACTTAATCGTAACTATTATTTTTGAATTTAATAAAGGCGGTTGGGGATATTATAGAGATGTTCAAGATCGGATTGTGGAGTTACTTTTGGATTTAAAATCAAACAGCCCCGATTAAAATGTTTCTATTCTAATCGGAACTGTAAATAAAACTATTTACCAACAGGTGGCTGATTTTGTGGAGGAAGTGTAGGAGCAGTTGGAACGTTTGTTCTTCCACCTTCCTGAATAACACTTCTTTGTTCTGCTGTTGTTTGTCCCGGTAAAAAGAATAAATTAATTACCAAAGCAACCACAGCAAGAGCACCGGCTAACCACCAGGTACCTTTACTTAAAAAGTCCGCAGTTCTACGGGATCCAAACATAGTTCCCATACCGCCGCCTGCGCCGCCAAAAGTTCCAGCTAAACCGCCGCCTTTACTTGATTGCAATAAGACTATCACAATAAGAATTATGGCGATAATAGTTGCTAACAATACTAACAATGTGTACATATTATTTCTCCTTAATATTGTAGCGGGGGAGGGATTCGAACCCCCGACACGTGGATTATGATTCCACTGCTCTAACCTACTGAGCTACCCCGCCGAAAATTTAGGCTGTAAATATAAATCTTTGCCTGTGAAATTCAAAAAAAATACTTAATTATGCTTTATTTAAGGTTTCCCACAGCTTATCCTGCAAAGATTTTAAGCCAAATCCAGTTGCGGATGAAAAAATCATGATTGGGTCTTTAATTTTCTTGATTTTGGTTTTTTCTAGTTTTTTCAATTCTTTTTCAGAAATCAAATCGGATTTGGAAAGTGAAACAATAATCTTTTTATCTACAAGTTTTTTACTGTATTTTTTTAGTTCATTGTAAAGAGTATCAAAATCAGCTTGATAATTTTCTGAAGTTACATCAATTAGGAATAATAAAATCCTTGTTCGTTCAATGTGCCGCAAAAATTTAATTCCTAGTCCTTTACCTTGATGAGCACCTTCAATAATACCCGGAATATCCGCAACAGTAAAACTTTGATAATCTTTATATCTAACAATTCCTAAATTTGGTTCAAGTGTTGTAAACGGATAATCTGCAATTTTTGGTTTTGCTGCGGAAATTTTTGAGATTAAAGTTGATTTGCCCGCGTTTGGAAATCCAACTAAACCAACATCTGCAATTAATTTAAGTTCTAGAATTAATTTTCTTTGTTCGCCTGGTTTACCGTTAGTTGCAAATCTTGGAGTTCTTCTTGTTGGAGTTGCAAAATTGCTGTTCCCTTTTCCGCCTGCGCCACCTTTTGCAAAAACAACTTTTTTATTTTCTTCTGAAAGGTCTAATAAAACTTCTTCGGATTCAGCATCTTTTACAATTGTTCCAACTGGAACATTTATAATTACATCTTCCCCGTTCTTTCCATCTTTTAACGAAGTGGCTCCGGGTTTACCATCATCAGCAAAAAACTTTTTTTTGTATCTAAAATCTAAAAGAGTTGATAAGTTTGTTTGGGTTTCAAAAATTACGCTGCCGCCAACGCCGCCATTTCCACCTGATGGACCGCCTTTGGGAACATATTTTTCTCTTCTAAAAGCAACTGCGCCATCACCGCCTTTACCAGAACCAACTTCAATTTTTACAAAATCAATAAACATTACTTTTAGACATTAAAATATTTAGATACAGCGTTAGTTAATGTATTTGCATCACGGCTGTGCGGTTTAATGCGTGCATACTTAAAAACATTATCTAAAATTGCCGAGGCTTCTTCGTAAGTACTGCACATTGTCATTTTTTCTATCGTGTTTGCAAAATCTTCGCTATCAGAATTGAAAAGGTTTTTTATGATCCGATCAATTTCTTTTTTGGAAAGATATGTAAAAACGTCATCACCACGTTTTTTGATTAAAGGTTCGATTGTACTCTCTTCTTCTGTTGAATCACTATCTTTAGTTTCATCAACACCGAGTAAATCTTTTTCAAAATCCAATTTTTCAATTGGCACTTCTTGTTCTAATCCATTCGCAATTGGCAGTTCATGTTCAAATTCCAGATCAGTCAGATCCACAGAAATATTATCATCTTCATTTTCTTTTTTACCTTTAGTGATTGGAACATCATCATCAATCGATATCTCAAGTTCATTATCATAAAAATTTAATAGGTCTTCCTGCTCCTTGTCATCAAGTATAACTATCTCATCATCACTTTCTATTTCTTCTGTAAGATGCGCAAGTACATCTTCTTCATCGATGGGTTCATTCAGAATTGATTTATCTGATTCAAGTGATTCATCTTTATTTAGATCCAGTTCTCTTTCAGAATCATCATTATTTATTTCAGGTTCTCTTGGCTCAGACGTTTCAATTCTATCCTCTTCACTTATTTCAACTTTTTCCGGTTCAGTTTTGGATGATGCTTCTTCAACAACTTCTAATGGAGTGTCGTCAACTATTTCTTCAACAATATCTAAAGATTCAATTTCATTTCCCTCAATTACAAAATCATTTGATTCCTCTTTTGTATCCAATTCAATTTCAGAATTTGGTTCACCTTCCGTTTCATTCTCTAAAATTTCTTCATCATTAATAAATTCATCCTTAAGTGGATTTTCAAAATGCATATCATTAGCAGTTATTCCTTCGCTGTTTGTTTCTTCAACAAATGGAGAATCAATACTTAAAGTGGAGTAAAGAACCTTTCTTATATCCTCAATATCAGCTTTCTTTCTTGTGGAATTTGTATAAGCTCGTTTTAGTTTGAAAAGAAGTTCAGTAAGATTTTTTTCTTTTAGGAAATTTTCAACAGCCTCAACACTAACAATTGATTTGTTCAGACCACCTATACTAAAATAATCTGCAATTGCATAAAGCGCATTATCAACAAGCTTGCTTTGATGAAGCATGAATAATTCGCGGTCAATCTTATTTACAATTAGTTCAAACTCAGTAACTGTAATATTCAGGATTTTTTTCTTTGATAAGTAAGCGATGAATACATTGTTAAGATATTCATAATAATAAGTGTAACGCAGCATCATCTTAAGTTCATTAACTGATACTGATTTGTTGTTTCCAAAAATTAATTTTGAAAGCGACCACTTTGGACGAACAACATAATTAGCATTAAAAGAAACGGCTTGAAGCACAATGTTTTTAATATCTTCAAAAGATATTTTCTTAGTCTTCTTTATTTCGTTACCGATAAGATTAAAATAGTTTGAGATTTCTGTACCCGAATAATCAAACAAAGAATTCTCAATCAGTTTTTTCCGATCTTCAGAAATCAGGTAATCAATTTCACCCTCCACATATTTTTTAATAGAAGGATGGATGTCAGTTGAAAGCAATTTTTCAACAGTTATAAATGATCCTAACTCTTTAACTTTGTTAAGAGTAAAATCGCTAATAAATTTTATTTCGGTTTCAAACATATAATTCTCTTGTTGGTTTGAATTGATGTCTAAA
>JBDTRQ010000496.1:0-6192 GCA_039931535.1 Ignavibacteriota bacterium | reverse complement strand
TAGAGAGATTGAAGGAATTAAATTTATTAACGATTCCAAAGCAACTAATGTTGATTCAGTTGTTGTTGCTTTAAAAAGTTTTGATGAACCAATATTTTTAATTCTTGGCGGGCAGGATAAAGGAAATGATTACTCGATGATTGAAGAATTGGTATTGGATAAAGTAAAAAAGATTTATGCAATAGGTTCATCAGCGGAAAAAGTTTACAATTACTTTCATAAAAAAGTAAAAACAGAAATAAAAAAAGATTTTAATGAAGTGATTAACTCAGCTATCAGCGAAGCACGCAAAGGTGATGTAGTTTTGCTTTCACCGGCTTGCGCAAGTTTTGATATGTTTGATAATTACGAACATCGTGGTAAAGTTTTTAAATCGATAGTAAATAATAAATGAAAAAATTAGCAGTAACAGTTTTCTTCGCATCATTTAGTTTAATCCTCATTGGATTAATTATAGTGATGAGCGCAAGCAACACGTACAGCGCTGCAAAGTTTGAAAGCTCATTTCATTTATTTAACACTCATCTTTCAAGAGTAATTATTGGTTTATTAATGATGGCGATATTTAGTTTTATTCCTTATGAATCGTATAAAAAAATTAGTAAGCTCGCAATAATTGGCGCAGTGTTACTTTTAATTATAACGCTGATAATTGCGCCTCAAGTTAAAGGTGCCGGAAGATGGCTGAATCTTGGAATTATAACAATTCAGCCAGCGGATATCGTAAAGCTGCTTCTCATAATTCATCTCGCATATCTATTAGAAAAGAAGAGAGATATAATTTTAGATTTTAAAAACGGATTTATGTATTTGTTCATTTGGGTTATGATGATTGCAGGATTAATATTTATTCAACCTAATGTTAGTACTGCAGCATTAATAATTGTAATTGCGCTAACTATGTTATACGTAGGCGGAGCAAGATTAAAACACATTCTTCTCTCTTCATTAAGTTTGATTTTTGCAGCAGGTTCATTTGCTATGATTTTGCCTCATTCAAGAATAAGAATTTTAGGATTTATTAATTCTTTCGGTGATGGGGGTACCGTTAATCATCAGTTAAAACAAGGTCTTTTAAGTCTTGGCAGCGGTGGAATTTTGGGAGTTGGAATTGGAAACAGCAGACAAAGCAATTTGTTTTTACCGGAATCATACGGCGATTTTATTTTTGCAATTCTTGGTGAAGAAACTGGATTTGTTGGTGTGATTGTGGTTCTGCTTTTTTATGTGGTTTTATTTGTCGCAGGTATTCTTATCGCAAAAAAAGCAAAGGACAAATTTGGACAAATGCTTGCTTTTGGAATTTCATTTTCAATTATCATTTATGCGTTTGTAAATGCTGCTGTTGCTACGGGATTATTTCCAACAACAGGATTGGCTTTGCCTTTTATAAGTTACGGCGGTACTTCAATTATTTTTCTTTGTGCTTCAGTTGGAATTTTGATGAACATTGCTATTTATAATCATCAAACTGAAAAGGAATTGGAGAAACAGAAACAAACAGAAATTGATTCATTAAAGAAATCTGGTTTAGCTCTTCAGGATGTTAAATGATAAAGAATCAAAACACACCATATCGTTTTCTTTTTGCAGGCGGCGGCACAGGCGGTCATCTTTATCCTGCAATTGCAGTTGCTGATGAAATAAAAAGATTGAAACCAGAATCCGAAATAATTTTTGTTGGTACAAAATCTAAAATAGAAGGAAGAGTAATTCCAAAACTTGGTTATGGATTTAAATCAATCTGGATAAAAGGATTTGCGAGAAAATTTAATCTGGAAAATCTATTGTTTCCTGTAAAACTTTTTGTATCACTTGTTCAATCATTGTTTATCTCTTTTAGATTTAAACCGCGCGTTGCTATTGGCTCCGGAGGTTACGTTGCGGGTCCTGCAATTTGGGGAGCCTCAGTTATGGGAGCAAAAATTATTTTAATGGAATCAAATAGTTATCCCGGCGTTACAACACGATTATTAGAGCGTTATGCTGATGAAGTAAATATTTCGTTTGATGATTCAAAGAAATATTTGAGAAAACCCGGTAAAATAAAATTAACCGGCAATCCGGTTAGAAGTGAACTTGGCTCATCAACAAAAGAAGAAGCAAAAAGATTTTTTGGACTTGATGAAAATAAGTTTACAGTTCTTGTCCTTGGCGGAAGTTTGGGCGCTGCATCAATTAATAATGCAGTTGCAAATTGTGCTGAAGAGTTGAAAAATAAATCTCTACAAATCATCTGGCAGACAGGAAAAAATTATTATCAGAGCTATAAAAGTATTAATTTACATTCCGTAATAATTCTGGATTTTATTGAAGACATGAACAAAGCATACTCTGCTTGTGATTTGCTTGTTGCGAGGGCTGGTGCAACTACAATTGCTGAGTTAACTGTTCTCGGAATTCCTTCGATATTAATCCCATCGCCACACGTTGCGGAGAATCATCAATACTTTAACGCAAAATCGCTTGCAGATGATAATGCTGCATTGCTGATAAAGGATTCGGATGTTAATTCTGTTTTGAAAGAAAAAATTTTGGAAACTGCGGCAGATAAAAATTTATTAAAAAGTTTAAGTGAAAATGCGAAAAGAATTTCTAAACCTGATGCGGCAAATGTAATAGCTAAGAGCGCAATTAATTTTGCGTTAAAATCATGACAGATGAACAATTAAAACATAAAAGTAAATTCAAGTACAATATGTCGTTCTATTATCAGTCAACATTAATATACTTTGTTGCGTTTACAATTTATTTGCTGATTAGAGGACAGTTTGTTGAAAGCTCTTATACGCTTATTACTCACGACCCGATTATTTATTTGCTGGCTTTCATTGTTGTCGTTTCAGTTTTTGCTTTGTTGTTCAATCTTTATCGCAACAGATACATTGAGTTTAATAATGAAGGATTAATTTTTAGCGATAAATTCGGTTCTAAGCTTATTCATAAAAATGAAATTGTAACCGTAAAACTTGGTAAAGATAGAAGATATAATAAATCAAATCCGTTAAAGTTTGTTAGGATAAAAATAAAATCCAGAATAAGACCTTTTGTAGTTAGACCAAATGATTATGAGAATGAACAAGAATTACTTAAAAGATTTAATCAACTTAAACTTGAAGTAGAAAAAGTATAGATGTTTAAGAATATTAAAAAAGTTCACTTCGTTGGTATCGGCGGAATTGGAATGAGCGGAATTGCTGAGATTCTTTTGAGTCAGGGTTTTATCATTTCCGGTTCTGATAAATCAAAAAGCGAAGTTACTGATAGGTTGGAAAGTCTTGGAATAAAAGTTTACGAAGGTCATTCACCTGAAAATTTAAAAGACGCAGATGTACTTGTTTATTCATCTGCTGTTCATACAGATAATCCGGAAGTGCAGGCAGCAATTGATAGAAAAATTCCTATCATAAAAAGATCTGAAATGCTTGCTGAAACAATGCGAATGAAATATGGAATCGGTATTGCAGGCACACACGGTAAAACAACGACAACATCTATGGTTGGATTGACTTTAACTGAAGGCGGAATTGATCCTACAATTATTGTTGGCGGAAAACTTAGCGGACTTGGCGGAACTAATGCTCGACTTGGCAATGGTGAATTTATTGTTGTAGAAGCTGATGAGTTTGATAGAACATTTTTAAAACTTACACCAACTATTGCGGCAATTACAACTTTGGAAAGCGAACATTTGGATACTTACAAAGATTTGGATGATATAAAAACCGCTTTTATTGAGTTTGCAAATAAAGTTCCGTTTTATGGTTTCGTTACTTTGTGTTTGGATGAACCTGCATTGCAGGATATTATGCCGCACATCAACAAAAAGATTATTACTTATGGATTAAATGCTCAAGCTGATGTTCGTGCAACAGATATTACTCATAGTGGTTTTTCCAGTACTTATACTGTAAAATATTTTGGAAAAGAGCTTGGCGAGATAACTTTAAAAATTCCTGGCAATCATAATATCAACAACTCGCTCGTTGCAGTTGTGATAGGAAAAGAACTTGGTATTGATTTTAAAACTATTAAATCAGCATTAGAAACATTCTCTGGTGTTTATAGAAGATTTGAAGTTAAGTACGATAAAGAAATTTTAGTTATTGATGACTACGCTCATCATCCAACAGAATCTGCTGCTACATTAAAAGGGATTAGAGACGGTTGGGATAGAAGATTGATTGTTGTTTTTCAGCCGCATCTTTATTCGCGTACAAAAGATTTTTATCAAGAGTTTGGAAGAGCGTTTCTTAATTCTGATATTTTTATTTGTACAGATGTTTATCCAGCAAGAGAACTACCAATTGAAGGAGTTACTGGAGATTTAATTGCATCAGCAGCAAAAATGTTTGGACATAAAAATGTTCAATATGTTGCTGATAAAAAAGATGTGCCTGCTTTGTTAAACGAAATTAAAAAAGATGGTGATATAATAGTTACAATGGGTGCCGGTGATATCTGGAAATACGGTGAACAGTTTGTTGAGATGTTAAATAAGAATTAATGAAAAAAGATTTTGGAAAAATATTTGGTGTTGTTCTTTTATCTGTAATTGTACTTTCAATTTTGTACTTGTCTCTTTTTACATATAACAAAAAGGGAAAAGAGGAAATTAAAATGATAAACATTCGCGGTAATAATTTGTTAAGTAAAGAAATTTATTTACGATATGCAGATTTGGATCAACCATCAATGTTTGATGATTTAACACTTAATAAAATTAAAAAAAGAATAGAGGAACATCCATACATCGCAAAAGCAGAAGTTAAATCTGATGGGCGCGGCAATGTTGATGTGAACATAAAAGAAAAAGATATTTATGCAGTGTTGTTAAGCAGAACAGAACCATTTTTTTTAACAAATGATTTTGAATTGTTAAAGATTCAGGAGTTTACAACTTATGCTGATATTCCGGTTGTAAGCAATTTTAGAATATCAGATAAACTTATTCCATCAAGTTTTTATAAAACTGATGATATAGTTGAAGCATTTAGAATTATCGATGCAGCAAAGATTACTGATATTGAATTATCAAAAAAACTTTCTGAAATAAATCTTAAAAATGGCGGAGATGTAGTAGTAACATTTTCGGGAGTTAATTATCCCGTTGTGTTTGGAAGAGGGAACGAATCTAAAAAAATGATTTACCTAAGTTTGGTCTGGGAACGAATAAATAATTTGAAAGCAATTTATCAAAACACAGAGTACATTGATTTAAGGTTTAATGATAGTGCGTACATTGGCAGCAAAGAAAATACAGGCTTGATTTAATGAAAAAAGATATTTTAGTCGGATTAGATTTAGGAACAACAAAAGTTTGCGCTGTTATTGCTGAAAAACTTACAGACCCAAATCGTATTGATATACTTGGGTTTGGCGTTGCTCCATCTGAAGGCTTGCATAAAGGATTAGTTGCAAACATCGGCAAAACTGCTGAAGCAATTAAATCTGCTATGTCTATCGCATCTAATAGAGCAGGGTTTGAAGTTACTACTGTTAATGTTGGTGTTGCAGGTGAACATATTACAAGTATCCGTCATAGAAATTATGTAACGATAAATCGTGATGAAAAAGAAATCACAAAAGAAGATCTTGATAGATTAGAGGCTGATGTTAGAACAATTAGAATTCCAAGTGATAGACAAATTCTTCACATAATTCCTGAAGAATTTTCAATTGATCATCAAAGTGGAATAGAAAATCCAATTGGAATGTCCGGCTCAAGATTAGAAGCAAGCAATCACGTTGTACTTGCATCAATTCCTGCAATGGAAAATATTAGAAAATCCGTTGAGCGTGCAGGTTATCAAGTTCAAGATTACATTCTTCAGCCAATTGCATCAAGCGCGTCTGTTTTGGAAGAAAGTGAAAAAGATTTGGGGGTTGCTTTGTTGGATATTGGCGGAGGCACAACTGATATTGCGATCTATCATAAAAAAGCAATTAAGCATACAAGAGTAATTGGAGTGGCTGGAAATCAGGTTACAAATGATATTCGTGAATCTCTTGGTGTTATGACTGATGAAGCTGAACGTTTGAAAAAAGAATATGGCTACGCAAGTGAAAATGCAATTATTAAAGATGAAGATATTTTAATTAAGGGTGTTGGCGCTAGAGGGAATACAAAAATTCCTGTTAGCCTGCTTACACAAATTATAAGTTTAAGAATGAAGGAATTGTTTACACTTG
>JBDTRQ010000495.1:0-10074 GCA_039931535.1 Ignavibacteriota bacterium | reverse complement strand
CCCCTGATTGCCCAGAATAAATCTTGATTAAGATCCTTATTTGCTTTAACTAATTTTCCGTTTGCAAGGACAACATCAGCTTCAAGCAGATTATCAATTGTTAAACCAAATTTCCTTGTAAGGTGCCCCATACCGCCTCCAAGAGTCAATCCGCTGACACCGGTAGTTGATACCATTCCACTGGGCGTTACAAACCCAAATCCATTTGTAGCATGATCAACATCGCCCCAGGTACAGCCGCACCCGACGAGTACGGTTTCTGCATCCGAATCTATATGGGTATATTTTATTTTAGATAAATCTATAACTAAACCATCATCGCAAACTCCCAATCCACCGGCACTATGTCCTCCACTTCTGACCGCAATTAATAAATTGTTATCCCTTCCGAAATTTACCGCATTTATTACATCGGTAACGTCTGCACATTTGACAATAATTCCCGGATGCCGGTCAATCATTCCGTTAAAAACTTTCCTGGCAACATCATATGAAGCATCGCCAGGTAATATTACTTCTCCCCGGAAAGTTGATTTGAGTTGGTTAACACTATTATCAGTCAGCATATAATCTCCAAATTAATTTTAAATTTTTTGAAATCGATGAGATTTAATGATGTTGTTTGATAAAAACAAGAATAAAAATAATTCATATTAATTGATTTTGCTTTCATATCTAAATTTTTGTTATTAGCATTTAATATTCGTTAGTGTTTCGATCCTGATCAATAAGTTTAATTAATTTGTTAAGATCATTCCACCATACTGTTCTACATTATTATTTTTCAGTTCGGGTAAACCATCACTTAACAATAACAGAGTATCACTTGTTGAGATTTCTAATTTTTCTATTTCATGCGGAAAATTTTTCATTGCACCTAACGGCATACTATTTAACATAACTTCTTCAACGGTTTTAGTTGTTTTTCTGTAAATAAAAAGTGGCGGCATTCCTGCATTTGCAAATTCAATCTTGTTCAATTTTATCTTTAGCATAATGAAAGCCATCATTAATCTGCCAAGTTCTATCCCTTTTAGAGTTTCACTGCTTTGATTAAAAAATGTTTTCATATCCATTCTAGCTCCACTTGAAGCAAACAATATTTTTATCATCGAAACAATAGTCCCAGCTTTCATTCCGTGTCCGGTTGCATCACCAATTGCAACAGTAAGTGCCCGTCTATGTCAACATTAAAGTCATAATAATCGCCGCCAACTTCCGTTGCAGTTTTCATATAAACAGCAATATCAAGATGAGGCAATTGCCGAATTTCCTTTGGAAGCATTGATAATTGAAGTGACCGTGCCTCTTCAAGCTCTTTACGAACGCTTATCAACTCATATCTTGATTTTAATGCTTTCTTAAAGGTAGCAAGATTATCAACCGCTTTATTTATTGTAATCTCCAGATCGGTAAGATCAATTGGTTTTACAATAAAATCAAAAGCACCTCCATTCATAGCATTTCTTATATTCAGAATATCACCATAAGCAGATACATTGACAGAATGCATCAGCGGATTTTTCAATTCTTTAATCTTAGTTAATAGTGTTAGACCATCCATCTCCGGCGTATTAATATCTGTAAGCACTAATTCAATTTCAGGGTCTTCATTTAATATGTTCAGAGCGTCAACGCCATTGTTTGAGAAGAAGAATTGGTATTTATTTTCTTTTATTTCTTTTCTGAATTTCTGGTTAATAAGTATTTCCAGATCAGGTTCGTCATCAACTACTAATATTTTTGGTGTTATAGTGTTCATATCTTTTTAGTTTTTAAGATTTTTAGGTATTCGAATAATAAATTCTGTGTATTCTCCAATTTCAGTTTCAAATAGAAGTTCACCCTGATGCTCCCTGACAACAATATCATAACTAATTGATAGCCCCAGCCCGGTACCCTTTCCGGTTGGTTTAGTTGTAAAGAAGGGTGTAAAGAGATCACCTCTTATTTTTTCGGGAATGCCGTAACCGTTATCTGTAATTCGTACTTCAATAAACTTATTTGTCTCCGAAGTTCTGACTTTTATCTTAGCAGAATCTTCTGTTTTTAATTCTGACTTTTTCCTGTGGGCTTCATAACATCCATTTGTAAGTATGTTTAAAAACACACGACTTATATCTTGCGGTATTACATTTATCTCACTTATGGTCCTATCGTATTCTCTTTCAATTTTAATATTAAAGTTGCTATCCTGCGCACGCATTCCGTGATATACAAGATTTAGATCTTCATCAAGCATTGAATTAATATCTGTTAATTGCTTGTCGCTTGTTTTACCTCTGGAATGCTGAAGCATACTATGAACAATACTATCAGCTCTCTTTCCATGCTCTTTAATTTTTTCTGAATTCTGTTTTAACGTTTTTAGAATATCTTCCAATTCTTCGAGAACATCTGCTTCTACCTTGCCTTTAAGTTTGTCTAACTCTACTGTAAGTTCTTCAACTAAATTAACCGAGAGCTCAGAAAAATTGTTAACGAAGTTCAAAGGATTTTTTATTTCATGAGCAATACCTGCAATTAGCTGACCGAGAGAGGCAAGTTTTTCTTGAGCGATAAGCTGTACTTGTGTAGCTTCAAGATTTTGTAACGTCTTATTTAACTCTTCGTAAGCACTGGCATTATTTATTGCTATTCCTACATGAGCCGCAATTGTTCCAAGAAGTCTCATGTCATCCTCAGAAAAAACGTTTTCTTTTTCAGTGCTTTGAACACTCAATACACCGATTATCTCTTCGCCAACAGGTATTGGAACACCAAGATAAGATGCAGAACGTGTTCCTATTCTTTGTACGCCAAGTTGTTTCGTTTTTTTATCAACTTCATGATTTATAAGAAGAGGCTCCTTCTTCAAAATTATTTTAGAAGTTAATCCCTCACCTAATTTTAATGGCGGGTACTCATCTCCGTAACCATACGGGAACTCAATCATTTCTTTTTCTTTATCCAGCAATGCCAGGTAAACGATATTTGCATTGAATAAAGAACGAACCTTTTCACCAACCAGGTGAATCAGTTTATCAATTTCAAGGTGCCCTGCTATTGCCTGACTGATGCTGTTGACCGTTCCCAATTCGGCAGTACGTTTTTTGCTTTCATCAAGCAGTCTTAATGTCTCATCAAATAGGCGTGCATTCTCCAGGGCAACGCTCATACTATTTGCAACAGTTGTCATCAATCTTATATCGGACTCACTAAACGCATTTTCCTTATCAATATTTTGAAGGCTAATTGAACCAATTACTACATCCCCTGCAATCATTGGCATAAACACAGCAGATTTAGGTGGATGACCTTTTGATACTCCCGTACCACCATATTTTTTTGCTGTCTCTATATAATTTTCACTTATATACATGTGTTTTTTTGTTTCGATAAGTCGTTTGTTTGCCCAAATGAACGGACGCGGTTCAACTTCCAAGCGAATACCCTTCTCAACGGCATAATGCCATTCTTCAAGACCAGTATCATGATTAAATGTTCGGATAACCAGAGTTTGCGAATCAGGAAACAAACTGCATAACCTATCACCAACCAGATTATAAATCCCAATCATATCTAGTTCTTTTGCTAATCCTTCTTGTACACTATTAATTACAGATAATTCCGCAGTACGCTGTTCAGTCTCTTTTAATAAACGATTAGTCTCATCAAATAAACGTGCATTCTCTAACGCAACGCTCATACTGTTAGCAATTGTTGTTAATAGTCTTACCTCAGAATCACTAAAGGCATCTTCTTTTTCATAATTTTCAACTATGATTAATCCTTTTGCATCTGTTCCAACCATGATCGGAACAAATACAAGCGATTTACTTGCATCAGTTCCCGGAATAGTTGTTTCTTCAGTTATGCCAAGTCTGGCGAATTCTTCATCATTAGCTTTTTTTAATAAAACCATTTTACCCGTTTCAAGAACATACTTTGATAACGGAGTCGGTTTCATTGACTCAATGAATAACCTTACACCATGTTCATATTCGTATGGAAAGTGTAGAATATTCTTTTCTCTATCATAAATTCTAATCCCAAGATCAAGAAATCCCAGAGCTTCTCGGAATTTATCACCAACAAGATTAATTATGGAGTTAAAATCCATTTCCATAACTAAACCTTCCTGTATAGCGTTTAATATTGCAAGTTCGATGTTTCTTTGTTGGGTTTCATTTAATAATCTTTTTGTCTCATCAAATAATCTTGCATTCTCAAGTGCAACACCCATGTTTGATGCAAGCGTAAGTAATAACTGTCCATCTTTATCACTATAAAGATTTTTTCTATCTAAATCTTGAATAGTAATTACACCGGTTGCCTGTTGATTATGAATGATAGGTACACCTAAAAATGATTCCGGCATTTCTCCATCAAGAACTTGTTCACCACTGTGTTCAATAATTTCTTGGCTTGATCCGAAAATTAATGGAAGTTTGGTTTCGATAATTTCTTTTCTATCCGGGTCGATTTCAGTTGGTGATTCAAAGTAAAACCTTTCATCTTTTTCAACAACATACCTATGGTGAATTTTTTCATTACTTGCATCGTAGGTTGAAATTGAAACTACTTCTGCATTAAAAACTTCCCCTATTTTATCTCCCACCAAATCAACAATTGATTGAAAGTCCAATTGTTTAGCTAAGCCCTCGCCAACACTATTGATTATTCCTAATTCGATAGCCTGCTGCTTCGTTTTTTCTAAAAGTTTATTTGTTTCATCAAATAATCTTGCATTTTCAAGAGCAATACTCATGCTATTTGCTAGGGTAGTGAGCAACCTTACATCAGAATCATTAAACGCATTTTCTTTGTCAAGATTTTGTAAACTTATTACCCCAGTAACTTCATCCCCTACTATCATTGGAACAAAAATATTAGATTTTGTTTTTTCACCAATTGCAACAATGTTGTCATACTTTAACATTTCTTTATCAATGTCTTTATTAAGCATTAATGGTTTCATTGTTTCGATTACATGCTTTCTGAATCCCTGAATGGCTCTTGGTCCAAGCAAAGTTCTATCACCCTTTTCATAAGCATAGCAATCTGATATTTGATGACTCAGTTTATCATAGGTAACTATATCTATAACTTGAGCGTTAAATATTTCCCTTATTTTTTCCCCTACAAGTTCATATATCCCGTTTATTTCAAGCTCACTAGCAAGTCCTTCCTGCACGCTGTTAATAACGGAAAGCTCTGCTGTACGCTGCTCAGTTTCATTCAGTAATTTCTTTGTTTCATCAAACAGTTTAGCATTTTGAAGAGCCACACCCATATTTGTAGATAGAGTAGATAGTAGTCTAACACTATTTTCATCGTAAACATTTTTCTCATAACTCTGTATGCTCACTACCCCGACCACATTGTCATTGAACAAAATTGGCACACCCATATAGGACTCAGTCTTATCTTCATCTGTTTGAATGATAGCACCATTTTTCATTTGATCTTTAAGAGTATGCAATAGTAATGGTTTTCTGGAGTTAATAACTTTTGAGGTTAGACCCTCACCCAATGGAAATGAATCAAAGGTCTGATATCCGTTATAATAAGAATAAGGGATTTCAATTATCATTTTATCACGATCAAGTAACAGGATTTCTGTAACCTCAGTTTTAAATATTTCACGTACTTTATCCCCAACTATTTTTGTAACCGTATTAATATCCAATGCTTTGGACATTGCCTCGCCAACACTATTAATTATTGCAAGTTCGGCTTCTTTCTGAGCAAGCTGTTTTTTTAACGATTCATTTTCTTTTTTTGGAGTAATAGTTTCCATTTTTGCTGTCTTCATTCCAGATCCCAAATTATTTTAATTTATATTTTTATTGCTTAAAAAAGATTACTGAAAAACTTTTTCCTTTAATTGATCGAAATCGATTGGTTTAGTCATATAGTCATCACAACCATATTCTATTGCCTGATTATAATTATTTTGATCGCCATATGCGGTAATCATCGAAACTTTAAGTTCAGGATAATTTTCTTTAATCCATTTAAGCAATTCTAAGCCATTCATGCCGGGCATATTTATGTCTGATAATATCTTGTTAACGTTTTCTGTTCCGTTTGATTTTAAATAATCACGAGCCTCTTCTCCTGAAAAAGCAAAGAGAAATGCAATCTGCCCAGACTTTATTTCTTTTCTAAATTTTTGCTCAAAGAGGAGTTTCATATCTTGTTCATCATCAACAACCATAATTTTCATAAACAAGTCCTTTTTTTATTAAACAATTTATTAATTCTTATTTTACTTTAATTACGACAAAGGTTACATCATCATCTGGTTCTACTTCGATTAACAATTTAGAAGCCGAATTTTCAAGGTCACCATTTAAATAGCTATCCCAATAGTTATCTATTAAATGTTTTATTTCTGCTTCTATTTTTTTAGTCAATATCATTTTATTGAATTTAATGGTAATGAAATTATAAAAGTTGTTCCTTCACCTTCTTTAGTTTCCACTTTCAATTCACCGCCGTGCATTTTTGTAACAATGTCATAACTTAGTGATAAACCTAAACCTGTTCCTTCTCCTGAAGGTTTGGTTGTAAAGAATGGCTGGAATATTTTCTCTAAATGATCCGCAGGAATTCCATTCCCATTATCCCCTATTCGGATCTCGACTTTGTCTGCTAATTTACGGGTTGAAACTTTAAGTAAAGGGACAAAACTATTACCACTCTTTTTCTTCTTTTCATTTGCTGCATAGCAGGCATTATTAATTATATTAAGAAAAACTCTGCTGATATCCTGAGGGACGACATTTATTTTTTCTAAAGTTTCATCGTAATCTTTTTCTATAGTTATGTTGAATTCCTTGTTCTGTGCTCTCATTCCGTGATATGCAAGATTAACATACTGGTCTAAAAGATCGTTAATATCTGTTGGTGTTTTTTCTCCGGATGTTCCTCTTGAGTGGAGAAGCATTCCTTTTACAATAGAGTCGGCTCGTTTACCGTGTTGGTTTATCTTATCAAGATTTTGTTTTAAATCTCCTATTAATTCTATGACTTCATCAAGATTATTATTTTGAATTTCCAATTTCATTTCATCCAGCAGTTCGCGGCTAACTTCAGAAAAATTATTAACAAAGTTTAACGGATTTTTTATTTCGTGTGCAATGCCTGCAGTTAAAGCACCGAGTGAGGCGAGCTTTTGCTGCGTTACAAGCTGCTGCTGAGTTGCCTTAAGATTTTCGTGGGTATTTTTCAGTTCGGTGTATGCCGCTTTCAATTCCGTTGCTTTTCGCAGTTCCAATTCTTTTCGCTCATTTTCAGATTGCAGCATTTTATTTTCGGCATCAACAGCTTGAGATCGCAATTTGGTTTCACGAATCTCTGCACGCTCACGCTCTTTTTTGACCAACCTGTGGCGCTGAATGCGGTCAACCATAAAAATGAGCAGACCCAATATTAATATATAAACAACATATGCCCACCACGTACGCCACCATGGTGGAAGAATTTTGAAACTGTAAACGGCCTCACTACTGAGATGGTTATACAAATTTTTTGCACGTACCCGGAAATGATATTCTCCCTCAGGTAGATTGGTGTAATCTTTTTTTGTTTCGTTGGTCCACTCTGACCAGGTTTTATCAAAGCCGTCTAACAGAATTTGATATTGAGTTGCAGACTGCCCATCATAATATGGTGCAGCAAATTCGAAGCGAAGGTTATTATTGGAATAATCAATTTTTGGAATTAGCAAATGTTCCTTCTTATTTTTGTATGCACCACCAAATATCACCGAATCTTTTACTGTCACCCGGCGAATAAGCGCGTGGTAATCAATTGAGTAGTTTTTAAAAACCTTAGGGTCATAACGTACTATAATTCCTTCACCACCAAACCAGATCACTCCAGGATATTCAGGATCCGGATAAATAGTTATTATATCCCCATACTCGAAGAACCGGGCGAAAGGATTTGTATTCCATTTATACGTTCCATCTTCCTGCGGTATTGCTTCACCAATCATCAGTTTGTCTTCACTTTCTAATCTTATAAGAACCCGCTCTTGATAACCTTCAATAATACGGTTCATCCAGCTTAATGTATCAGCAAAAATCTTCCCAAATGTAGAATCTGGTATAAACGACTGACTTCGTGGTTCAAACATTCGCATCCCTTTGTACGTAGCTATTCGTACCCGGTTTTTGATAAAGGATACTCTCACCGACCCTTTTGGGATCCCCTTTCCCTCGGTAAAGCGCTCTATCTCTACTGCAGGCACTTTGTCGGTAGCCACTTCGGGCTGGTAGGAAAGGAACTTAACACGCAGTACTCCTTGCTGAGATGTGCCCAGCCATAATATGCCATCTTCATCCTCAACAATACTTCGCACATCCCCGCTTATGCCTTGGACAGGACCTGAGAAAAACCAATTGTCATTCTGCCATTGCAGCAGCCCAAGTCCATCATCTAATCCAACGTACACCAGGTTGGGGTCTCTCCGTGACCGATAGAAGCAGTATGAAGATAAATCGCACATCCGCTGCGTTGCCCGATCTCCCTCAATCCGGAAGATACCCTGGTGGGTTGCTGCCAATAAGGTGTTATCCACGGAGAGAAATGACCAAGCTGCAGTAGAAATTCCGGAAATTGGTTGGAAAATTGGTATTTTATCGGTGAGTGAAGAAAGGAAATAGACTCCCTCACTCGTGGCTGCATACAGCCGGTTCTGATGTCTCAAAACAGCTACTACCAAACCTTTGATGCCGAGTTGTTCAGAGTACAGCGACAGAGGTGCTGGTATTTCCACTCGTGCCAGGCCATTGTTTAAAGCCAACCAAAGAGCCCCTTCCCTATCTGGATATAAAAACCAGATATTATCATCTATGAGGCCAGAGATTTTGTTCACAATCTGAAGTAATCTTCCATGTTTATCCATTATAGCAAGACCTCCCCGTAGGGTGGCTAATGCAAACGTACCATCTGCTAACATGGCTCCGTGATATAATTGATTCTCCTGAAGAAAAGCATCCGCTTGAGTAATGAAGGGTTGGAATGTCTGACCGTCATATATAAACTGACCTTGACTGCGAGTGAATACTAGTATTTTGTTATTATCAAACGAAAGCAGGGCAATAATTCGCTCCTGGAAGAATCTTTCACCGCCTGGCACTAATCGTAGTGAATCATTTGCCAACTCCATCAACCCGGTTTCCCCCTGATGCACATACAATATATCCGTAACCAAAAAGGCTCGGTTAAAAGAATGTTCCGGTTTCCATATTTTGAAATCACCAAGCCCGCTCGCGATGAGACTATTTTTCCAGCGAAACAAATATTTGGAGGACCTAAAATATATCCCATGACTGCTAGCCAGTGTTTCCCAGACTTCACCAAAGTCGCGATACTGTACAGGGACAGAAGGCATAAGCGAAATGTAATGCATCTCACCCACTGAATCAGGCGATAAATAACCAAATTCAGTTTCTGCTCCAACATAGATCCGTTCGGCACTACTATCGAATGCTAGTGAAAGCGCCCAAGAATCATTAGGAAGCGAGATAGTCCGCCAGTTAACTCCATCATATTCAAGTACACCTTGGCCATTCGCAAAATACATTACCCCTCGCTTGTCCTGCACAATCTTCCAGTTTTGCTGATGTGCATTGTATTCTTTTGGCGACCAGTTTGTTATGAACGGATTGCCGGGTTTATTGGATAAGTCGCTTTGTGACAATCCAGGCTTCGTCCAACTAAACAGAATGAGGATAAGCAGGGAGAAATTTTTCATACTCTTTTTAAATTATGTTAAACTTCATTTAAGATTTAGTCATACTGATGATAAAAACTGTTCCTTCTCTTTCTTTCGTTTCCACTTTCAATTCACCGCCATGAACTTTGGTAATAATATCATAACTTAATGATAATCCCAATCCGGTTCCTTCTCCAGTTGGTTTTGTGGTAAAAAACGGCTGAAATATTTTTTCCAAATGATCAGCAGGAATTCCATTACCGTTGTCTCCAATTCTTATTTCAATTTTATCATTTAGTTTTTTTGTGGAGACTTTAAGTGTTGGCGAAAAATTATTCTCACCTTTTTTCTTCCTGTCGTAA
>JBDTRQ010000494.1:0-13351 GCA_039931535.1 Ignavibacteriota bacterium | reverse complement strand
GCATCACCCATTACAAAATATTTATCTTTAGGAATTTTAACCTTCGCGCTTGTTCTGTGAATTGTATCGCCAGTGTATTTATCAACAATAACATTTGCTCTACGATTTGGCTGATGACCGCTTCCAACATCCAGAACTTTCCAATCCGGTTTAATATTTAAAACTTCCTGTGTGTTTCCAGCTTTCCAGCTAACTATTGAATTTTGATATGCTTTGTACGTTTTGTTGCTAATTACTTCAGGACTAAACATATTTTTCCCGAATTCATGTAGTTTCTTTTTATCAAACTTAAAAGAGTTATCAAGCATAAACAGAATTGATTTTTTCAACTCATCAAGATTTCTTCTCTCGATTAGTAATCCCGTAGTTTCATTAACAAAATCTTCTGGTCCGCCGCATTTTGTTGCAATGACAGGAATTCCATAAAGAATAGCTTCAGCAGTTACAACAGAAAACCCTTCGTCATCACTATTTAAAATGTGAAAGTCAGCATTTGTTAACAGTTCAAGTTTTTGTTCATCACTTACAAAACCATGAAAAAATACACACTTGTTAAGAACACTAAGTTCATCAGCTAACTTTATAAGATTTTCTTTCTCACTACCTTCGCCGATAATATTAAAAGCGAAATCTTTTCTATTTAATTCGTTGTAGATATATGCGAAAGCTCTAATTATATCTGAAACATTTTTTCTTTGATTCAAAATAGAAATATGGATGGCAGATTTTTTTTCGTTTGGCTGGGTTAGATTTGTAAGTGATAAATACTTTTCATTAATCTCCACAATATTTGGAATTACACCAAAATCTCCTTTGAACCCAGCCTTCTTCATAAATTCTAAAGAAGCGTGTGAGTCAACATTTATAAAAGTACACTTCTTTATAACAATACTTTTGAAGAATCTAAGAGAAATTTTTGTTTTGTTTGTTAATCCCTTTAAGTAATCTATATCAGGTGTTGAATGTTCAGTTATAACGTAATCTATTCCTTTTAGAAATTTAAAAAGAAAAGCAATGTAGCCTGACCTATCAATAACATTAGAATGAACCAAATCCGGATGACCCCATTTGGATTTAACTTCGCGCCAACCAAGATAGTATGATTTTATGTACCTTAAATTGTAAAGAAAAAGATTAATGATTTTATTTGAAGATTTTTTAAAATAAACGCGAACAGTAAATACATTATTTTCAACACTCGTCTCTAATTCATAGTTCTGATTTTTCATTGTTGCATCATCAACAACATAAATAAGAGCAACATCGCAAAGGCGTGTCATTGCTTCGGCTTTTCTTTTTACAAAAACTCCTAAAACTTTGTTTAGTCTGCTTGGATACCAGCTTGCAAAGAATAATATTTTATACTTTAAAGGCTTCATTTGTTAAATTATTTTTGAATCAAACGATAATTAAAAAGGCAGCACAACATTCGTATTGATTTGTTAAACGGTGATAATTGCAATTATTTTATTTGTAATTCCATAAGTAAAATATGAATAATTATGGATATTTTTAATTGAAAGAAAAAATATAATGAGCGGAAATAAATTGATAATTAAAGTTTTTACATGGGCATAGTAATTCGGCAAAGTATTAAGACCACAGTGGTTTCCTACATCGGTTTTGCGATTGGGTATCTAAATACTCTTTTATTGTTTCCATTGGTTTTGTCAAAAGAGCAAATCGGGTTAACGCGATTGTTAATTAGTGTTTCGTTTTTGTTTGCTACATTTGCTTCACTCGGTGCAGGTAATATTCCAACAAAATTTTTCCCGTACTTTAGAGATGAATCCAAACAGCATAACGGCATTTTATCTTTTTTACTTTCAATTGGTTTAGCCGGTTTTTCTTTATTTGTAGTAGTCTTTATTCTGCTGAAAGATGTAATCTTTAATATATATTCCAAAAATTCTCCGCTGTTGTTGGAATATTTTTTCTACTTCATTCCATTTACATTAATTGTTGTACTAACTACAATTTTTGAATCATATCTGATCGTTCAACAAAAACCAATTTTACCTGCTTTTGTTAGAGAAGTTTTTATTCGATTGTTAATGATGTTAGGATTAACAGCAATTTACTTTGGATTTTTTACATTTAGTTCTTTTGCTAACTCAATAATTATTTATTACCTGTTAGGGCTACTGGTTTTGGTTTTATACATCAAAAGAGAAAAAATCCTTTTTCTAAAACCTAATTTTCAAATCATAAAGAGCAAACACTTTAAGGAAATGCTGGTATTTGCGGGATTCGTAATTATGGGTAATGCAAGCGCAACCATAATAGTTAATATTGATAGCCTTATGCTAAGCGCATACTCCGGGTTGGGCAGTGCAGGAATTTATACAATTGCATTTTTTATTGCTGCTGTAATTGAAATTCCCAAACGATCAATTTCGCAAGTTGTAATTCCCATTGTATCACAGGCTAATAAAGATGGAGATATTCCAAAACTTAAAGAGTTGTATCAAAAAACATCTTTGAATCAATTGATAGTCGGTGGATTGATTTTTCTTGGAATTTGGTGTAACGTGGAAAATATATTTAAACTCATTCCGCACGGAGAAATTTATGTACAGGGTAAATGGGTAGTATTTTTTATCGGTTTGAGCAAATTATTTGATATGGCAACAGGAGTTAACCAGGAAATTGTTGGTACATCAAAATATTACAAAATCGATTTGTTGTTTTATCTTTTTCTTGTTGTGATTGCAGTAATTACAAATTATTTGTTTATCCCTATTTATGGAATAACAGGAGCAGCAATTGCATCTGCAATTTCAATATTTTTATTTAACACAATCAGATATTTGTTTTTATTTAAAGTATTCAAAATTCAACCATTCTCATTTAATACCTTAAAAGTTCTTGCCATTTTTCTGTTAACTTTGTTGATAAGCCATTTAATACCACCTTTTAATAATTTTATTTTTGATTTAATTCTGAGGAGTTTGGTAGTGCTATTTTTATTTGGTGGATTAGTTCTTTTACTTAAAATATCGGAAGATGTGCAAATCGTTGTCAATTCGATAATTGGCAGAATTAAACGAATGTTTTGATTTTTAGATAATGACCCTTTAATTACTTATTAAAATTCAAGAATTGCTATCTATTAACTGATGTTAATCAGAAATCAAAAATAATATAATTATTACTTGATATTAGTTTTTATTTTTAGTTAGTTTGCAAACACATTAATTACATAAGGGGCTCGGGAATGAAAAAATTAAGTGTTCTATTCAGTTTAGTTTTAGCAATAATAATTATTGCTTGTTCAAGCGATCCAGTTGGATTAGATAATCCAAAAGATTCGTGAAAAATACTCTTGAAGATAGATAAACAAAACGCACCATTAAGTGTTGTGTTTGTTAAAGCATACCTCACCAGAGAAAATTACCAACCTATAACCGGTCTATTAAATCTTCAATCAGATTCCACAGCAGATTTATTGTTAGATAATATAAATGCAGGCGAATGGCACTTAAAAGTAGATGCAGAAGATGATAGCGGATTAGTTCTATACACAGGCGAAACAGATGTACAAATCTTTGCAGGATTCACATCACAAGTATATTTAACATTAAGTCCAACAGGTTCCGGTACAGGTTCAATTTATATTTCTGTTAATTGGGGTGTACCAATTAATAATAGTTGGGTTGACTATTTACAAAACCCAGTTCTAACTAAACTAAATAATTTTTACGATCAAAATGGTATTTCACATCCCGTAGTTTTATACGATAGTGGAAACTTCAAAATGTGGTTTAATAACATGGCTGGGGATGGAAAACATTATACTTTTTATGCAACTTCTTACGATGGGAAAGTATGGTCGCGTTATAATAGTAATCCTGTTTTACAACCAGGCATTTCAAATAGTTGGGATAATGGTGGAACAACAGCAACTTGCGTTATAAAAGATAATAACAACTACAAACTTTACTATACAGGATATTCAGATTATACAGGCAAATATAACATTGGGTTGGCAACTTCAACAGATGGCATTAATTGGACTAAAAACCCCGGCCCTATTCTATCTGGTTCATCATCTAATTGGGATTATCAAGTTTCGAGTGGTGATGTTGTTTTAGTAAATGGTGTGTATTATCTATATTATCATGCATCTGAATACGGTTCAAATTCACAAAAAATATGTCTCGCAACTTCTACTGATGGCATTAATTTTACGAAATACTTTAATAATCCAATTCTTGTTCAAACTCAATCTTGGGAGGAGTTTGGAATTGCTCGTCCATCAGTAATTTATGATGATGCACAATTTAAAATGGTATATATGAATACCTCAGGCAGTAATATGAGTTTAGGAATGGCTACTTCTACTGATGGAAAAATTTGGACCAAACTTGCTGCAAATCCTATATTTGGCTGCCCAATGACCTCTAATGGTTGGGCGAGTGCTTATGTTGCTTACCCTTGTTTCAGAAAAATTGGTAATGAATATAGGATTTACTATTCTGGCTCAAATGTATTCGACCAGCGTTATGGAAAAATAGGTTTTGTGAGTAAATTTAAATAAACAAGAGTTATTCCGAAATTAACCCTATGGGTTTTGTTAAGCCCATAGGGTTTTCTATTTTTAAATAGTTATTGATTATTATTTTATCAAATGAAGCACGATATAAATTCACCAATATATAACGATAATAGAAAGTATGATTATTCATTTAGTGAAAATGAAGATCGTGCAGAGTATTCCAAGATCGTTCAATTAATATCGCCTCATTCCAAAGTTATAGATTTAGGCTGCGGAAATGGTTCATTATTAAAACTACTCAAAGAGAAGAAAAATATTCAAGATTATGGGATAGAGCTTTCTGAAAGTGGAGTTGAAATTTGTATCAAGAAAGGGCTAAAAGTTGTTCAAGGCAGAATTGACAGACGATTAGATATTCAGGATGATTCTTTTGATTATTCGATTTGTAATGTAACTATACAAATGGTTAACTATCCAGAAGTATTATTAAGAGAGATGAAAAGGATTTCTAAGAGACAAATTATTTCATTCCCTAACTTTGGTTTTTATAAAAACCGAATAGATTTATTGATAAATGGAAGAATGCCCAAACCCATGCTTTTTGGATATAATTGGTATTCAACTGGGCATCTACATCAACTTTCAATAAAGGATTTTTATGATCTGATAGAAGCGACAGAAGGTGTAAATGTAACCAAAGTTATTTTAGAACAATCTGCAAACCCTTTTAAAAATTATTTTTTAAATAAATTTCCAAATCTTTTTCAGGTATTACCTATTTTTTTATTAGAAAAAACCTAAATGAATTTCATAGAAAAAGTATTAAATAGACAAGAATTAATTGATCAGCCTCCAGTGTTAATTGATATTGGAGCATCTGGACAAATCCATAAGATTTGGAAAAGAATAGCACCATATTCTATATGTGTGGCTTTTGATGCTGACGATAGGGAGTTCGGGTTTGTTACTAAAGAAAAAAGCGGATTCAAAAAACTTCATATCTTTAATTGCATTGTTACAGATTCTGCTGATAAAGAAATAGATTTTTATTTAACAAAATCGCCTTATTGTTCAAGTACTTTGATGCCTGACAATGATGCATTAAGTGTTTGGGCATTTGCAGATAAATTTAATTTTGATACGAAAACAAGACTTAAAGCAATATCACTTAATAATGCTTTGCAACAATTGAATCTAAATTATGTTGATTGGTTTAAAACAGATTCTCAAGGTACAGATTTAAGACTGTTCAAAAATCTTGGAGAGGACAAAATAGATAAAGCAATAGTTGCAGAATTTGAACCTGGAATTATTGATGCATATATAGGTGAAGATAAATTTTTTCAACTATTACAATTTATGAGCAATAAAAATTTTTGGCTTTCAAATTTGACTATTAAAGGATCACAAAGAATTTGTAAGGAAAACCTTACTGATTTATCATCAAACACTTTGTGGCAAAAATTAATATATTTTTCGTTAGTTACTTCACCCGGTTGGTCTGAGACAACCTTTATTAATAACTTTAATCCAGATTTGACTTTAAGGGATTATTTATTAGGTTGGGTTTTTGCAACTATTTTAAAGCAGCATGGATTTGCTTATAAAATTTCAAACGCTGCTTATGCGAAATTTGAAAATGATATTTTCGTTGAGATGAAGAATGTTTCAGCTCGATCAATGAATTTGAATGTATTAAAGTTGAAATTTATTCCTGCTGTTTTTGAAAAATTCTCAAAATTATTGAAGATCCAATAACCATGCATAATTTCTGCACACTATTCGATTCAAATTATCTTACACGTGGAATAGCATGTTATCGTTCTTTAGAAAAACACTGCAGCGATTATCATCTGTACATTTTTGCTTTTGATGCAAAATCGTTTAACGTTCTTAAAAAATTAAATTTTAAAAAAGCTACAATTATTTCTCTTAAAGAGTTTGAAGATGAAGAGTTATTAAAAGTTAAACCTACAAGATCAATTGCAGAGTATTGCTGGACTTCTACTTCATCAACTATTCTTTATGTGCTTGAAAAATTTAATGTTGAAAACTGTACTTACATCGATGCGGATATTTTTTTCTATTCTTCTCCCAAAATTATTTTTGATGAAATGGGAGATAAATCTATTCTTCTGACTGAGCATAGATATTCGCCGCAATACAATAAAGCACTTAAAGCGGGAAAGTATTGTGTACAGTTTGTAACTTTTAAAAATGATGATCGCGCTTTGAAAGCCTTAAAATGGTGGCGGGATCGATGTATCGACTGGTGTTATAATCGTTTTGAAGATGGAAAGTTTGGTGATCAACTTTATCTTGATGATTGGACAGAACGATTTGAAGGTGTGCACGTAATGCAAAATCTTGGCGGAGGTTTAGCAGCATGGAATGTTCAGCAATACTCTTTTGAAATTACGAATGGAAATATTTTAGGAACAGAATTAAATACAAATAAAAAATTTAATCCGGTATTTTACCATTTTCACTATCTTAAATTTTTTAATAATGAACAGATTGAATTGGGTAGAAGAACTGTAAATGAAAATGTCTTGAATATATTTTATAAACCTTATGTTAAATTACTTGAAGAAATTAAATCTGAAGTTGCACAAATTGATATTTCATTTGATCCAAACGGATCATCACAAAAACCAAGAGATTGGAAAACAACTTTGTTGTATATTTACCGAAATCTGACAGGTGTTTATAATATTTTCAATAAATCGGATTTTATAAAATAATTTATGGCAAAACTTATATCCCTAAAAACTCTTTCCGATAAACGCGGAAATCTTACTGTTATCGAAGATCAAATTCCTTTTGAATCTAAGAGAGTGTTTTATATTTATGGAGTTGATGATTCCGTTCGCGGCGGGCATCGACATAAAACTACAAGGCAGGCAGCAGTTTGTATTCACGGTAGTTGCATAGTTTCAAACAATGATAGCAAAACAAAAGAAGATTTTCTTTTAGATCATCCAAGTAAATGTTTGTTATTGGAAACTTATGATTGGCATACTATGCATCATTTTTCTAAGGACTCTGTATTGTTAGTGTTTGCAAGTACAAAGTTTGATCCTGCTGATTATATTTATGAGGAATATAAATGATAGAGTACGAAAATCTTTATCGTTCAAATAAAATATTTTTTGATGAATACAAAAAAAGTTTTGATGAAACTTTAAACTCCGGCTGGTTTATACTCGGTAAAAATGTTGAGAGTTTTGAAAAACATTTTGCATCCTACCATAATTCCAAATATTGTTTTGGTGTTGCATCCGGACTTGATGCGTTGCTTCTTTCTCTAAAAGCATTTGAGTTTGAAAAGGGAAGTGAAGTGATAGTTCCATCAAACACTTACATAGCAACAATCCTTGCTGTTTTGCTTGCAGGATTAAAACCTGTTTTAGTTGAGCCTGATATTGCTACTTACAATATCGATCCAAAAAAAATTGAAGAAAGTATTACTGCGCATACTAAAGCTATAATGGTTGTTCATCTTTACGGTAAAAGCTGTAAGATGGATGAAATTATTTCGATTTGCAAAAAACATAATTTAAAATTGATTGAAGATTGCGCACAATCGCACGGGGCAAAATTTAAAGGAGAGTTAACCGGAACATTCGGTGAGTTTGGAGCATTTAGTTTTTATCCAACAAAAAATCTTGGAGCTTTAGGTGATGCTGGAGCATTATTATTAAATGATGAATCACTTGCGTTAAAAATTAAACGACTAAGAAATTACGGCTCAGATGTAAAATATTATAATGAAGTTGTTGGATATAATTCCAGATTGGATGAAGTTCAGGCTGGTTTTTTAAACATCAAACTAAAAAAACTTGATGAAATTAATGAACACAAAAGAAAACTTGCAAAAATTTATTTAGAAAATCTTAAATCAGATTTTATAAAACCAGTTGTTGATGAAAATTATTTTGATGTCTATCATATCTTTAATATCCGGCATGTAAAAAGGGATAAGCTGTGTGAGTATTTATTAAATAATGAAATTAAAACTGATATTCATTACCCTGTTGCACCGCACAAACAAAATGCAATGAAAAATATTATTGAGGGCAGCTTTCCGATATCAGAAGAAATTCATAAAACAACTTTAAGTTTACCTTGTTCGTTCGGGCATATGGAAGATGAGATTAATAAAGTTGTGGAAGTGATGAATAAATTTTAAAGTGATTTCAGTAATTCAGAAAATACTTTTGCAATATTTGCACGATCAAATTTTAACAAATTTTTATAGTTATCGTTTCTGTAAAACCTAGTTTCAAAAAACTTCTTCACACTTTCATCATATCTAAACATCATTCCCGCGTTAGCATCACTAAGAATTTGTTTTACTTCTGCGTTGTTATCACCAAAAGCAATAATCGGATTTCCGGTTCGCATTGCTTCAAATAATTTTCCTGGCACATGGCGCGGTTCTGATGAACAAACCAATAACATATCAGCACTGCAAATTTGTTCAATCATTTTGGGGTATGATAAAAACCCTGCAACTTCTACAGAAGAACTTAACCCAATATTATTTATATAATTTAAAATTTCATTATCAACAGTTCCGATAAACTTAATTTTAATGTTGTTGCCTTTTTGATTCTCAATTTTTATTTGATCCCAAAGTTTTTTTGGATTTTGGTAAGCAAAAATATTACCCGCGTGTACTAATAATTTTTCTTTTCGATTTCCTTTATGAACAGAAATATTTTTAAAGGAAGAATCATCATATCCCCAATAAAGAACAGTTGATTTGTCTTTTAAAAACTCATACTTATTTAAATAATCTTCCTGTGTTGATTTTGTAACAAACACAACCTGCTTTGCATTTTGCAGAACAGATTTTTCAAAATGATTATCCAACTTTAATGCAAACTTATTTCGCTTAAAGTTTTTGTAGTAAATTATGTCAACCCAGGGATCAATAAATACAGGAATATGAGGAATAGAAAACTTTTTGCTTAATTTTAATCCAATTAAATGCGAGCTGTGCGGCGGACCGACTGAAACGATTGCATCAATCTTTTCTTTTTGCAAAAATTTTGTTGCAGCTACTATTGCTGTAAAATTCCAGCCGACTCTTGCATCTGGAACAAATAAATTCATTCGTATCCAGATTGAAATACGATGCGAAAGGTTTTTGTTTTCAAGCGATATTGTTTCTGATGCAATAAGTTTATCATTCTTATTTTTGCCGATAAATTTTCTATAAATATCAAAAGGTTCAAGTGCTTTTGATTTTATAACTCGCCAATTAAGATCTACTTTGTTTAAAAGACTTTCATCTTTTTGAGTAAACGTTTCATCTTCAACCGTTAAAATTATAGGTTCAATTTCATCTTTTGGAAGATTTCGGATTATATCCAGAGGCCAATGAAGTGAAGCTTTGCCTGATGGCGGCCAAAAGTATGATATGAATAAAATTTTTTTCATCGATTACATCTTTGTCCCAACAAATCTAATTACATTTGCTTTACCTTTGTGATACTCGCCTTCATCCAATTCAATTTCTTTTGATTCTATAGTATCGATTTGCAGGTTTTGAGTTAAACTTAAAATATCATTTTCGGAGTATAGAAGCTCAATTGATTTTGGTCCACCGGAAGTGTTGTTGATTTGATCTTTGCTAAAAGTTACAACAATCATATTGCCTTGTTGTTTTAAAGATATGCTACTACTCATAAAAATGTTTTTACTTAACTCGATTGGCAGGTGAAGAAAAATCATAACAACTAAATCGTAAAAGTTTTCTTTAAAAATAAAATCATTTAAATCGCAAACATCATAGTTAATTGTAACATTGTTTTTATTAGCTAAACTAAGTGCTTTATCTTTTGCAGATGAACTAAAATCAACAGCATCAACAATCCAACCAAGTTTAGCTGCGTAAACAGCATTTCTGCCTTCACCTTCACCAAGAAACAGCGCGTTGCCCGGTCTAAGTTTTCCAACTTGTTCTTTAAAAAATTTATTTGGATTTATTCCGTATGCAAATTCTTTATCAGAATATCTATCGTTCCAAAAATCTTTACTCATTTATCTTTCTATTAAAAAGTCGCTTTAAATTTATACAAGTAAAATGGAATTTGAAACGAATCGACGATTCTTTATGTTAATAAGTAAACTATATAAGGAAAATATGTTAATTGATATTGCAACTGCTTCACCGCCTTACAAAGTTGCTCAAAGTTATGCGGCAAGTGAATTAAAGAAACGTATGGGCGGAACATCCGCAATCAGCAGGATGATTGAAATGGCAGCAAATCAATCTGGGATTGATCATCGTTTTTTTGTAATACAGGATGGTGAAGAAAGCTCTAAAGAAAAATTGTTCACAAAAGATGGCAATTATCTTTCGCCAGACACCAAAACAAGAATGACTGAGTATGAAAAGTGGTCCATACTTCTAACAAAACAAGCGGTAAGGGAATTAGCCGAAAAGAATGAAATTGATTTTCGGAAGATTGATAGAATAGTTACTATTTCTTGTACAGGATTTTTTGCACCTGGTTTGGATTATGAATTAATTAAAGAATTCAATATTTCGCCAAGTGTTAAAAGAACTAATATTGGTTTTATGGGTTGTGCCGCTTCTTTGATTGGAGTTAATTCTGTCTGGGAAGCAATGAATCAAAATGACAATGAAAATGTTTTAATGGTTTCTGTAGAGCTTTGCAGTCTTCATCTTCAAACTGATCCAACGCGTGATAATATTCTTGCTAATATGATCTTTGCTGATGGCGCCGCCGCAGCTTACTTTTCTAAAACATATATTTCAGTTAAAAGAAAGCTCGAAATACAATTTGCAGAATCATTTTTGTTTGAAGATTCTGCAAAGTTTATGGGATGGAAGATTGGTAATAATGGATTTGAGATGATGCTTTCATCTGAACTTCCTAAAATTATTCTTAATTCGGCAGCACCAAGAGCAAGAGAAATACTAATGCAAAAAGGATTAGAAATTTCGCAAATAAAACATTGGGCACTTCATCCCGGTGGAAGAGCAATATTGGATTCCCTGCAAAACGGACTTGAACTTTCTGATGAACAATTAAAGCCATCGCGGGAAGTATTAAAAAATTATGGAAACCTTTCTTCGGTTTCAATCCTTTTTGTACTTAAAAATATTTTAGAAAATGTAGAACTGAATAAAGATGATTTCCTATGCGCAATTGCTTTTGGTCCTGGATTAACTATGGAGTTAGTTCTCTTTAAAGTTGTTTAGAATGAAAAGATCTTATGAACCCGAAATGATGGATGACTTTTCAATTCGTGATGAGCGAATTGATGTTGCGTTAAACGAACTAACAATCATAAATAAATATCTTGGCGGAATTGGAACTACAAATTCAGCGTTGAAATATTTTATTGCTTCTGAAAACAAAGAATTAAAAATACTAGATATTGGTTCCGGTTCTTCCGATAATCTGATCGCTGCAAAAAACAATTTCCCTAATCTTCAAATTCTTTCCATAGATAAAAATCTGCGAGCATTAACAAGTTCAAAAAATTTGTTAAAGAAAATAAATTCCGATGCATTCAACCTTCCATTTAAAGACAATAGCTGCGATATAATCCACGTTGCTCTTTTTCTTCATCACTTTACGGAAGATCAAATACAAAAATTGCTGAAAGAGTTTTCACGGATAGCTGGGAAGGGAATTATTATTAATGATCTTCAAAGATCGTATTTGGCTTTGTCGGGGATTAAGATTTTAACATTTCTTTTTTCTAAAAGTAACATGGTAAAAAATGATGGTCCTCTTTCGGTGAAACGAGGATTTACAAAGCAAGATTTTTTAAAACTCTTATCAAATGCCGGTGTTGTTGATTTTGTTATCAGGAAAAAGTGGGCATTTAGATGGATGATTGTAGTAAGGAAATGATAAATCTTGAAACAGAAATATTAATTATCGGCGGCGGACCTGCTGGATCAACAACTGCACTTTATCTTTCTCAGCTTGGATATGATATTACTTTGATTGAAAAAAAATCCTTCCCTCGTGAAATTTTGTGCGGTGAATTTCTTTCCAAAGAGGTAACCGATGTTTTGAAGGAACTTAATGCTTTTGATGATTTTATTTTGCTAAAACCTATTAAGATTAATTCATTCCTTGCTGTTGATGATTCTGGTATCGAATTAAAATCAGATCTTAATTTTGATGCTTACGGAATGAAACGTTCTTTTTTTGATTCATTATTATTGGAAAAAGCACGAGAAAGAAAGGTTCATATCATCCAGCCTGCTGAAGTAATCTCATCCATTAAAATAAATTCAGATTTTATTTCTGAGATTAAAGATGATTCAGGTAAGATAATTCAGATCAAATCGAAGTTAATAATTGCAGCATACGGCAAACAAAACATATTGGATAAAAAACTGCATAGAGATTTTGTGAATAGAAAATCAAACTTAAATGGAGTTAAATTTCATATACCCGTTAATTTGCTTAATTGTTCTTTTAGAGATGAGATAAGAATTTATACCAATGATGAACTTTATTGTGGAATGAATCAGGTGAGTGGTACTGAAATGACAGTGTGTTTTTTGGAGAACCGGAGGCAATCAAAAATCCCCTCACGTGAAAAACTAATTGATGTAATAAAATCTAATAATCATTTTTTAAAAATATTTTCAGCTGATGCATTTGAACATATAAAATCCACAAACATTTATGGTACTGGAAATATTTATTTTGGAAAGAGGGAAATAATAGAAAATGATATAATTATGGTCGGCGATGCTGCACGTGTAATTTCCCCTTTAGCCGGTGATGGAATTGGAATGGCAATGGAATCTGCAAAACTGCTTTATGAAATTATGAGTAAATATAATTT
>JBDTRQ010000493.1:0-5299 GCA_039931535.1 Ignavibacteriota bacterium | reverse complement strand
AGCAAATTTAAAATACGGTTTAATGGTTGACAGCACCGCTTTTGAAATGGGTTTAAGAAATGGCGATTACATTTTTTCGCTTGACGGAAAACCTGTCAAATCAATAAACAGAATTCCTGTTGAGATAACGGGAAAAATTGTTAAGATAAATGGAAAAGAAATGGGGCAGGGTACTATACGCGATATTAGTAAAAGGATTGAAACACAGCGTAAACTTTTAAGTTCAGAAAATATTTTTAAAGCGATTTGGGAAAATTCTAAAGATGGAATGCGCTTAACAGATCAGGATGGAAATATTGTTTTATGCAATGATGCTTTTGCTAAGCTTTTTGGTAAAAGTACTTCGGAATTAATTAACAGACCAATCAGCGACCTTTATTTTCTAGATCAGAGCGAATATGTTATTAGCAAGTATAAGCAATATTTTATTCAAGGAATGGTTAAAGATTATCTTGAATCAACCGCTGTGTTGTGGAATAATGAAAAATTATATCTTGAAATTTCTAACTCGATTATCGAAGACTTTGACAGCAAAAGATTTTTGCTAAGTATTTTTAGAGATATAAGTGAAAGAAAAGTAAATGAAGGACTTCTCGAAAGGAAAGGAAAACTTTTACAGGGAATTGCTAAAGCGACTAATGCACTTATTACAGATTTAGCTTTTTTTGATGGCTTTAACGTTGCTTTGGAAATTTTAGGTGAAGCAGCAGAAGCTGACCGCGTTTATATTTATAAGCACATGGAGGATGATGAGACCGGGGAATTATATTTTACTCCGCTGTTTGAATGGACTGATGAAGGAGTAAACTCGCAGCTTGAAGAAAACTTATTAGGCAAATTTTCTTACTCACGATTTTCAGCTCTTAAGTTTTATGAGGCTTTCTCTAATGGTGAAGCTTTAAAATTTTTAGTCAGAAGTCTTCCAATAGAAATTCAAAAGGTTTTTATTGATGGTAATATTAGATCTATAATCCTTGTTCCAATAATGATTGAAGGAGCTTACTGGGGATTTATTGGATTCGATGAATGTCATTCAGATCGAATTTGGAGTAATGATGAAGAATCAATCTTAAGCGCTATGGCTGCAACGATTGGTGAAGTAATAAAGAAAAATAATTTTCGTGAAGAATTGATCAGAAAAAATGCAGAACTTGATGTTGCAGTTCAAGAATCTGAAAAAGCTGCTAAAGCAAGAAGCGAATTTTTAGCTTTGATGAGCCACGAAATCCGCACTCCAATGAATGGAGTTATTGGAATGACAGGCTTGCTTCTCGAAACAATGCTTAGCGAATCCCAAAAAGATTATGTGAATACAATACGGTTAAGCGGCGAGCATCTTTTAGTAATTATTAATGATATACTTGATTTCTCAAAAATCGAATCAGAAAAACTGGAACTTGAAACTCAGCCGTTTGATTTGAGAGAATGTATTGAAGATTCGATGGACTTAATTTCTACAAAAGTAGCGGAACAGGATATTGAACTTTTTTATAACATTGATGAAAATACACCTTACGCAATCCGTGGTGATATTACACGTTTACGACAAGTGCTTACAAACTTATTAAGTAATGCTGTTAAGTTTACAAACAAAGGTGAGGTTGAGATTTCTGTTACTTCGGAGGAGTTAGATTTTAAAGAATATCTTTTCAAGTTTTGTGTTAAAGATACTGGTTTAGGAATTCCTGATGACAAGATAAATAGACTATTTAAACCCTTCAGCCAGGTTGATTCATCCACAACAAGAACTTTTGGCGGCACGGGATTAGGTTTGGTTATCAGTAAAAGAATTGTTGAACTGATGGGCGGAGAAATTGGAGTAACAAGTGTAGAAGGAAAAGGGAGCAACTTTTTCTTTACAATAAAAGCTGGTTCTGTTACATCAGATAAAAAAGTTTATTTGTTTGAATCATCTCCAAAATTAGTGGGCAAAAGGGTTTTGATTATCGATCAGAATAAATCTAATGGTATGATGTTAAATAATCTTACCCAAAGATGGCGAATGAATTCTGATCTCGTTACAGATTTATCCGATCTAAAACCAAAGCTGGAACATAATCCTGATACTGAGCTCTTTATAATTAATACATCCGGTTTTAATAATAAAGTTTATGATCTGTTGGATAAAATTAAAAGTTTAGTTTCTAAAAAAAATATCGGCATAATATTAATCAAAACACAGGGTAAAGATTTAGGAATTGCGGAATGTGATCGCAATCCATTTTGTAAAATGATTACTAAACCGGTTAGAAGAAAACAACTCCATCAAGCAATACTTAGTTTTCTTGAAGCTGGTTCAAATGTTTCTGAAATATCTTTTATCGAAAAAGAAGTTCCCTCAACTTATTTGGGCAATAAAATTAAGGTATTATTGGTCGAAGATAATAGTGTAAATCAAATGGTTGCGTCTCGGATGCTCCAAAGAATTGGTTCCAATCCTGATATAGCATCCAACGGTAAAGAAGCTGTTGAAGCGATTGAATTAATAAGTTATGATTTAGTTTTTATGGATATATCCATGCCAGAAATGGATGGGCTTACAGCTTGTTCAATTATTCGTGCTGATAAAAATTTAAAGAAGCAGCCTATTATTGTCGCGATGACTGCTAATGCAATGAGCGGTGACCGAGAAAACTATCTTAAAGTTGGAATGGATGATTACATTAGCAAGCCTGTGAACCTTGAAGAATTAAGAAAAATAATTTCTAAATGGACTGAAAAAATTGTTATTGAAAAACAAACCGAAGTTAGAAGAAATATTGAATCAGAAATTGATTTAAAACTTATTGATGAAAAAAAGATTTCTTTTTTGCAGGATCTTAAATCGGATGCTGATCTTCAATTCTTTAAAGAGATGCTGGATATTTATTTAAGAGAAATTCCAAAAAACATCGAGCTTATTCGTAACTCTATTTTCCAGAATAATGTAGATCATTTAAGATTTTATGTGCACAAATTAAAAGGATCATCGCTAACACTTGGAATTGAAAGTGTGCTTGATGATTTCAAAATTCTTGAGGATATGGCGCTTGATAATAGTATTAACGAAGAATCCCTGCGAATATTTAAAAGAGTTTCTGAACAATTTGATATGATTTTAGAAGAGATTGTACTTCTAAAAAGTAAATATTCCCACATTAAATTATCTTAATCCATAATCTTATCTAATGCTTCAAGCAAAAAAAACAAGAGCACCATTAAATCGCACGATCAATATCTCAAAGGAAGAAATTGAATCATTTAAAAGCAAAATGATAAAACTTAATTGCAAGGCGAATGTTGATGAAGTTTGTTGTAAAATAATTAATCAGGATTTGTTTGATGTAATTAATTTTTTTTGATCCTCCTTACAATCTAAACAAAAAATTTTCATCTGTTAAGTTTAAAGAAATGCAAATTGATGAATATGAAAACTGGATTGATAGTTGGATTTCAAAACTAATTAGAATCTTAAAACCAAGCGCTTCAATTTATTTTTGTTGTGATTGGAAAACTTCAATTCCTGCTTACAATGTTTTGAAAAAATATTTTATTATCCGCAACAGAATAACTTGGGAACGCGAAAAGGGAAGAGGCTCAAAGGACAATTGGAAAAATTCTTATGAAGATATTTGGTATTGCACTTTAAGTAATAAGTTTACTTTTAATATTGATGCGGTAAAACTTAAACGCGTAGTTCGAGCACCGTACAAAACTAAAGATGGTGATCCAAAAGATTGGCAATCCGAAGATGGAAAGAATTTTAGAATCACTCATCCATCAAATTTATGGAACGACATTTCAATTCCTTTTTGGTCAATGCCTGAAAATACAGATCATCCTACACAAAAACCGGAAAAGCTGCTTGCTAAAATTATTCTTGCAAGTACAAATGAAAATGACTTTGTGTTTGATCCATTTCTTGGTTCGGGAACAACAGCAGTTACAGCAAAAAAACTTAATCGCAAATTTTGCGGAGTAGAAGTTGATGAAACTTATGCTTCTCTTGCTTTAAAAAGATTAGCAATTGCTGAAACAGAAAAATCAATACAAGGTTATGAAGATGGAGTTTTTTGGGAGAGAAATAGTTTTAAACATCAAAAAAAATAATTTGCAATAAATTATTTCTTGCTTGCAAAGATTAAATTCTACATTTTAGCAGCCCAAGATTTATTGTTTAGGGCACCGGTTAACAAGTTAATACCCAACCCCGTCAGGTCCGGAAGGAAGCAGCGGTCAGTATCTAATTTGTGTAGCTGTGTGCCCCTTTTTTTTAGATTCATTAAATCATCAGTCATTTCGACCCTGCCTTTGCCGGCAGGCAGGCGAAGAGAGAAATCTGAATTCTATAATTATCAGATTTCTCAGTCGAATCCGCCGCGGCGGACTTCGAAATGACAATTTTAAAACTTCTACAAATGCACAATCGGTGGAATAAAATAAATCAATCTTCCTTTTCCAAACTTTATGATGTTATCAAATTCAATTTTTGCAAGTGTGGCGGGCGGAAATGGAAGATTAAAACTACCTGTGCCGCAAAATTTATTTATGTGTATTGATAAATCCGGTTGATGCCCAACTACTAAAACATTTTTATAATCAAGTGAATCCAGCAAATCAATTAGGTCTGCTGTTCTGCTGCCTGTACCAAGACTGTTATCCTTAATAACATTTGAATTTGCTTGAAGGTTTTTTGAAATAATTTCTGCTGTTTGTACTGCACGTATTAAGGGTGATGTTAAAACAACCTCAATAATTTCAATATAGTTTTTCCAAGCGGAGGAAGTTTTATTAATTATAAACTTACCTTCTTCTGTTAGTTCGCGGTCAAAATCATTTTTATCAATTGAAATATTTTCTGCAATACTGTGTCTTACTAAGTAAAGATTCATTATTCAATATCGTAATTAATTGCAATCATAGTAATCATTTGATGAAAATCCATTAACGCTTTAGAAAGCTGTTTACCTGCTTTGGAGTTCATCAATTCATTCATTTTGTCTTTTGATTCAAATTCTACTTCGCAGAAATAAGAATATTTTTGATCGAGTAATAAATTACTTTCTACTTTTGCAAGTTTAATTGCTTTACCAGATAGCTCGGTGAGATGCTCTAATATCACATCTTTAAATTGCGAGAGACCTTTTTCGTTTTCTGATTTATGAAGGAAAAATAATTGTTTGTACATCAGCACTTTATCAAAAATGTTTTAATGATTTGATCGTAAAGATCTTTATTTAATTCGTAGGTTGATTTTGGAGTTTCAAGTATCATCAAGATTTTTTTTACTTATTCGACCCTCTAAATACACCACAGGAAT
>JBDTRQ010000492.1:0-4129 GCA_039931535.1 Ignavibacteriota bacterium | reverse complement strand
CATTCAAATGATGCTTAATTATTGGAATGAATCTAATCCGAAGTTGTGGATATCAATACTCAGATTGCCTTTGCAAATCATACTGATTTGGTGGACTTACTCTTTTACAAAAAACATTAAGCTAAAAACCTAACGAGGCAACGATAAATTTGCGCATAACGTTTAGTATATGAAAAGTAGGCGATTACGAAGCACTAAACTTTCGTTTAAGCACAAAGTTTGATACGAGCCAAAACTCTTGATTTCATAGCCATTTCGCCTATTTTTTATATACATTGTTAGCGGTTCGTTGTTTTTTATTCTTTGTCACTATTTTTTCAGTTCGTAATTCAGCACTACAATTCCACATTCAAAAGCTATTGATTTTTTTAAATGGAAGTTTTTATTGCTGTCAAGTTCTTTGAAAATTGGCATTCCGCTCCCAATTGCGGTTGGATTAATGAATAAGTGCAATTCGTCAATAAGTCCACTTTTAAGCAAAGCCGAAACAAAAGTTGCACCACCATAAACGATAATATCCTTACCCTCTTGCTTTTTAAGTTTAGTAATTTCGTCAACAAGGTCGCCTTTTGCTAAAATCGTATTATCCCATTCTGACTTATCAAGTGTTTTTGTAAAAACGACTTTTGCAGTATTATTCATTTTGTCCGCACCTTCTTCTTGCGGTACAGAAGCCCAATGTGGAATAAATCCTTGTGCAAGTTTTCGTCCAAGAACTATGCAGTCCACAGGTTCGGTTATGGCATTTACATAGTCTTTTAATTTCTGGTCCCAATTCCAAATCATCCAATCCATTTCTCCATTTATTCCTGCAATAAATCCGTCAATAGAAATTTGAACTTGTAATTTTAATTTTCTCATTATGATAGTCGTTTGTTGTCGGTGTTGCTTATTATCTAGTTGGTTGGTAATAGAGCACGATTGCACCTGAACCAAATATTTTTGTCTTTAAAAGTCTAAAAATTGTCCTGTTTTTTATTTTGTCAAACAACGGCAGACCTTTTCCTTCTATCATTGGATAAATACAAATCTGAAACTCATCAATCAAATTAAGGTTTATTAGCTGAATAATTAAACTCCGACTGCCAACTAAAATATCTTTGCCAGTTTGTTGTTTGAGTTCTAAAACTTCTTTATCAATTTCCTTTGTTGCAATTTTTGCACTTTCCCATTCAGTATTTTTCAAGGTGTGTGAAAAAACTATCTTTGGAATATTGTCTATTGCTATTGCAAAGTCATTCATTGATTTTTCTTCTGAAGGATTTTCTAAAATTGTTCGCCAAAATTCCATAAGTTGATAAGTAGTACTACCGTATAAAATGGCGGCTCCTTTACTCAAAAATTCAGTATAATGTTGATGAATTTCTTCATCTGGAATTCCTGCTGTATGGTCGCAAATTCCGTCAAGTGTCATATTTAATGCTGCAATTACTTTTCTCATATTTTTTTTGGCTATCTGTTTTGGTGTCGCTCTACAATGACCGCTAACTATTTATTTCCCACAATAATAATAAATTAATCTGAAAGTTACTTTTGTGTTTTAGAAAGATAATTAATAAAAAAGCCGCAACTTTTAATTGCCGTTTATAATAAGAAGTTAAGATGATTATTGCTTTTTCTTTAATACTTTTTTCATCACTTCATCTTAGCTAATTGGTTTTGTGTGGAAGAACCAATAATACATTTAACATCCTTTTCTTTAAATAGCTAAATCAAAAAAATCTGGTGAACTCCCAAACATATCAAAACTATCGGTTTAGCAACGCCTCGTCTTATTTTTTATATGCGATGTTGATCAACGTTTTTATTCCTCCGCCTTTTAATTTATTGGGGTTTGCAATAGAGACATAACCGAAACATAATGCAAATACAGAATAAATAATTGTTAGAGCAAGAATAATTTCAAAATGATTTTTGATACTTCCTATAATTTTTATGAGCGCAAAGGAACTCACCAAAAAATGGACTAAATTCCCAACTACTAAAGGTTTGCTATAAATACCGCCAATTTTATTATTCTTATTCATCCAATTCAGCATTGCAAACCCTAAATATGTGGAACCCAATATTTGTAGAGTCAGTACTGAAGTTTGATTTATGTCCGTGCTCAAATATTTATATATTTCTTCGGGTAAAAATGTTAATCCAATTCCCATAATCCCTAAAAATATAACACTTGCTATCATTAGAATTTTTGTATTCACTTTTTTTGGCCTTCTTTAAAATAAAATTACAAAAAAAACGCAACGGGTTTTAATGCAGCTAAAGTAATTAAGAATAAATAATCCTTCAATAAAACTAACTTTGTTATTAACATACCCCCCATCGCCCGGGAATCACACCTTTTATAAAAGATGAACTCACCCTAAATAAGTTGTCTCAAAAGTCGAAATTTGTCAGTCTGAGCTTGTCGAAGACTGTCATTATTCGATGAATTCACACTTCGACAGGCTCAGTGTGACAGTAAAAATTATTTCTGAGACAACCTTCTTATTACAATTAAAACTCAAAATAAAATTTTCTGACCGAATCTCATGAGTAGCCCTAACATTTTTATAAGTGTGGGCGATCAAAAAGTATTTTTTCTTGGTGATTCTTAGAGTCTTTGTGCCTTAGTGGCAATTAAAAACTTTATTTTTCAATGCAAATTAAACCAGCAGCCACCAAGGCACAAAGTCACTCAAAGAAATTTTTGGTTAGCCTAGTGTGGGATAAGTGGGTAAATGTTTTTGGAGTGTGGCAACAAGTGTAATTGAAATGATTAATCTGTTTGACCAGACTATCCCCCCTTCATACTCAACTGAATTCGTTTTCTTTCAACATCAATATCAACAACTCTAACCATTATTTTCTGATCTAACTTCAACACCTCGGAAGGATCTTTAATAAAACGATCTGATATTTGAGAAATATGCAGCAAGCCGTTTTCTTTTATTCCTATATTTACAAAAGCACCGAACTTAGTAAGATTTGTTATTATGCCCGGCAAACGCATTCCCGGTTTTAAATCCGTTATTTCGTTTATCGTTTCCGAAAATGAAAATACTTCTGCTTTGCCTCTCGGATCCAGCCCCGGCTTTTCTAATTCCTGAATAATATCTTTTAACGTCGGCAAACCGACTGTATCTGTTACATAATTATTAATATCAATCTGCTGACGTAAAGTTGCGGCTTCAATTAATGATTTAACCGGCTGTGATAAATCTTTTGCCATCTTTGCAACTATGGAATAACTTTCCGGATGAACAGCACTGTTATCAAGCGGATCTTCCGCACCGGGAATTCTTAAAAATCCCGCAGACTGCTCGAATGCCTTTGCCCCAAGTCCGCTTACTTTTATAAGTTCTTTGCGAGAACGAAAAGTTTTATTCTCACGCCTGTATTTTATAATTGATTTTGCAAGCTTCGGGCCTATGCCCGACACATAACTAAGCAAATGCTGACTGGCTGTATTTAAATTTACACCAACCTGGTTTACGGCAGAGGTTACTACCTTATCAAGACCATCTTTCAAATTATCCTGGTTAACGTCGTGCTGATATTGTCCCACGCCGATTGACTTGGCATCAATTTTAACAAGCTCTGCAAGCGGATCCATTAAACGCCTTCCGATAGAAATTGCGCCGCGGAAAGTTAAGTCGAGATCGGGAAATTCCTCTCTCGCAGTTTCAGAAGCAGAATAAATTGATGCGCCTGATTCGTTTACCATAAATATTTCTGTCGTGCTTGTTTCACCAATTAAAGATTTAATAAATCGTTCCGTCTCTCTGCCTGCAGTTCCGTTTCCAATTGCAATTGCTTCTACTTTATATTTTTTTAACAGCCCTTTTATTTTCTCAGTAGCTTCATCCACTTTAGGCTGCGGGGGATGCGGAAAGATAGTATCGTGATGCAACAGGTTTCCCTGCTGATCAAGACAAACAAGTTTGCAGCCGGTTCTGAAACCGGGATCAATTGCCATTGTAACTTTTGGACCAAGCGGTGGAGATAAAAGTAACTGCCGCAGGTTTTCAGAAAATACACGGATTGCCTCTTCATCTGCTTTGGATTTGGAACTGTTTTTAAATTCGGTTTCAATTGAAGGTGCCAATAATCTTTTGTGAGCATCCTTGATTGATAACCCAACCTG
>JBDTRQ010000491.1:0-2761 GCA_039931535.1 Ignavibacteriota bacterium | reverse complement strand
CAAGTTTTCTTAGCATAGGATTGGGTCTGTATCTCGGTTCACCAAGTGTTTTCCATAAAGTTTCCATCCAGGTTAACACTTCATCCAATCCCATAGAATCAGCCATCTCAAGCGGTCCGTATTGAAAATTATATCCAAGTTTTAAAGCTGTGTCAATGTCTTTTGCACTTGCAATTCCTTCAAGTAAAATATGCATCGCTTCATTAATCAGAGGAACGATAGCACGCGTTGTAATAAATCCGGGATATTCATAAACCTCAACAGGTGTTTTTCCAATTCTTGATGCAAACTCTTTTACTTTTAAAACTGTGTCGTTGGATGTATGAAGACTTTTTACTAATTCTACCATCGGAATTTTTGGTACAGGATTTAAAAAGTGCATTCCGATTACTTTGCTCGGTCTGGATATAGATTCAGAAATGTTTGTTAAACTTAATGTAGAAGTATTTGAGACAAATATAGCCTCCGGGTTTGCAATCTTATCGAGTGTTTTAAACACATTAACTTTCATATTAAAGTCTTCTTGTACAGCTTCAATAATTATTTCGCAATCTTTTACGGAATTAACATCGGTTGCCCATTTAATTCTACTAAAAATTGCTTTCTTATCCGATTTTGTCATTGCCCATCGTTTAATTTCTCTATCGATGGATTCGATTAATTGCACCTTAGCAGTTTCCAATTTTTCGGCATCAACTTCTACAATGGTTACTTCAAGTCCCATTCCTGCAACAGTTTGAGCAATTCCCTGCCCCATTATTCCTGCACCGATGATAGCAACATTATTAATTCTATCATCGTCATTAGCTGAATTAGAAGGCTCTAATAAATCTTCTAATCTTAATTTTTCTTCTTGCATAAAAGCCCTTAATAATTTCTTTTAAACTTATAATTTTTATTTATGATTTAATGATCAAGAAAAGACAAAGACAAATTTTTACCGATCAGTAATGAGTGAGCAATAATTTTTTGGGTATATTGATGAAGTTTTAATCATATCATCCCCTGATGTTAAACTACAATTAACCTGCATTTGATCGGAAATTTTTTTTTCTGTCTTTTCACCTAATACTTAACCTAATCAATTTTTCACAATCAAAATTAACAATAAAAAAGGGGCTGTCCAAAGGAGGATTGATTAACAGAAAATTAATTCTGCTGTTTTTTCAATCAGTCTTTTTACAGCCCCTAATAACTTTTTATTTAGCTATTTCAGTAAAATTAGCTTCTTCATTTCCTTATGTAATATGCTCTTGTTCTGATCCATCACCTCAAAAGCATAGAAGTAAATTCCCGATGCATATTTTGTTCCATCCCACTGTACCGAGTAATTGCCTGCACTCTGTACTTCATTGATTACTGCTTCAATCGATTGTCCCAGTGAATTGTAAATATCAATCCTTACATTCGCTTCTACATTTATCCAGTATTTTATTGTTGTTACCGGATTAAATGGATTTGGATAATTCTGTGATATTGTTATCTCTGTCGGTATAAATTCTGCTTCAACTGCTATCACATTTGAATACTCAAATTCTCCGTTATAATCTACTTGCTTTAATCTATATAGAACTGTTCCATTATATGGCAATGATGTAAAATCATCTTCATAATAATAATTTCTATATTCCGTTATTGTGCCCGCTCCTGCTATTACATCCAACTTTTCCCATTCCTGATTCTTGAATTTTCTTTCTACTTCAAAATGGCTGTTATTTGTTTCTGTTGCTGTTTTCCAGTTCAATACGATTTTTTTATCTTGTTGATTTGCTGTAAATGATACTAACTCCACCGGAATTGTAAAATCTACAAATGCTTCATAAACTCCTCTGCCATGTGTACCAGCTCTTAACATTTGATTACCGGGTGAAAAATCAAGGTGCATTACTACTGTATTTGGCATTCCCGTACTTATTTCAAACCAGTTTGCTCCATCATTTTCTGTTAAAAATATTCCTATATCTGTAGCAACAAAAAATGTATTTGGATAGCCTATGTTGCCGGTGTGTACATACAAATCATTTACAGGTGAATCTGGTAAGTTACCATTTATTGATACCCAGTTTGTTCCGCCGTTGGTTGATTTATAAACTTTGTTTGTACCAAATCCTGAGAATGTTAAAAACACAAGATTTGCATCTGTTGGATAAACTGTAACAGAGGTTATTGTTTTGTTTGGTAAACCACTGGTAACATTAGTCCACGTTACACCTGCATCTATTGATTTAAACACTGAACTGCCTGATGTTGCAAACATTATTGACACATTAGACAAACTGATTGCCATTTCTCTTACAGCATTTGTACTATTTACATTGCCTGATATTGCTGTCCAGCTTCCACCATAATCAGTAGTTCTATAAATGCGTTGGCGCGCAGTATAGAAATAACTTGAAATATTTGGATGTTTAAGTATTGGTGCAACCCAAGCTACGCTCTCACTGGTATTTATACCAGTAGTAGCATCAACCCAACTTGTACCGCCATTTGTGGTACGCACCAAGCCACCATTTTGAGATTCACCTAAAATATTCTGATCATTAGCAACCATAGGATTAAAACAAACCTCGCCGCCATCACCGCCAAAAGCTGCTGCCCAGTTTAATGCTGAGTACGTTTGCTGCGTTCCGTTATCCTGTGTTCCGCCGAGTATTCGACTTGGCGTAAATGGACTTGCTGCTATTCTATAAAACTGAGTTAATGTTAGGTTTTGATTATAGTTTGTAAATGAGTTTCCATTATCTGTTGTTCTATAAATTCC
>JBDTRQ010000490.1:0-10905 GCA_039931535.1 Ignavibacteriota bacterium | reverse complement strand
TGTTGTGGTTCTGATGTTGTTCCTTTTCCTTCTCTAAAACCAATCGTTGCCCAACTTATTTTATCTATACTTCGTTCAATCATAAAACCCATATTATTTAATTCCGTAGAAGTGATCCAATTTAAATTCACATTTTTATTCACAATAAAACCAGTAAAGGATATTAACTCAACAGGTAATGAAGGATTATTAAGTCTAACTACTGCAAAATCTCTATCATGCCCATTATTGGAAAACCCGCCCAAAACTATTTTCCCGTCTGACTGAATTAACATACTGTATGCCCCGTTATCCAGAGTGTCAGCTAAAACAATTTTTCCGTTATAATTAAAGCTTGAGTCTAAGGATCCATTGTTATGATATCGTGCAACAGCAAAATCAAGATCTGTTTGAAGATAAGTATAACCAGCAACCACAATCTTCTCATCCGGTTGTACAGCCACACCATAAGCATTATCAGCACTATTTAAACCAAAAATAGTAGTTACTATACCGTCATTATCAAACTCATTATCTAAAGAACCATCAGAATTATATCTAACTATAACAAAATCATAATTACTTCCATTATAGGTATAACCAGCTGCAATAATTTTTTCGTCATTTTGAACTTTAATGCTGTAACAATAATCATCACTTGGTCCGATAGTCGTTGTTACTATTCCATCTTCACTAAAAGTATTGTCTAAGGAGCCATCAGAATTGTAGCGAGCTATTGTAAAATCATAACCATTCCCAAAGTTTGAATCACCAGCTAAAATGATTTTTCCATCTGATTGTATCACAACACTGAGTCCAACATTTTCTGCTGAACCAATATCTGTTAACACAATTCCATCAGAATTAAAATTTAAATCTAAAGAGCCATCTGAATTATATCTCACTAAAGCAAAATCAAAATTTCCGAGATTGTAAGCAAATCCGCCTACAACAATTTTTTCATCTGATTGGATAGCAACACTTACTGCTCTATCATTATTTAAACTGATATCAGTTATTACTTTACCGTCATGATCAAAAGTAGTGTCCAAAGTTCCATCATTGTTATATCTAACCACAAAAAAATCATCATCATTTCCATTTGAATAATATCCTGTAACAACAATTTTTCCATCCGATTGAGTTGCAACACCGAAACCTCTATCATAAGAATTTCCAATTGACGTCGTTACTTTACCATTATTACCAAATGTATTATCCAATGATCCATCATAATTATATCGTATAATGGCAATGTCATCATTCGATCCGTTGTTAGAATATCCTGCTAGCAAAATTTTTCCGTCAGATTGCTGTGCAATACTTCTACAGATATCATTGAATGAATTAAAATCAGTTTTTGACTTTCCTCCAATTCCAAAACTTATATCCAGGGTTCCATCCTGAGCATATGTTAAACATGAAATATAAAGCAATAACAAAACGCTGACTAAAAATTTCATAATCTTTGCTTTCAATTAAACATTAAAAAAAGATTAATATTTATTTATAAAAACTATTATCTAAAATTTTCTTAATTCCATTCTTACCTACAGAACTTAAAATTCTTTTGGCTTTAACAAACATGTTATCCCTGTAATTGCTGTAATAAGATTTATTTTTGTTGAAACTATTTATTTTAACTCTACCTGCAGCGTGAATAAAATCTCCATCACCAATATAAATTGCAACGTGTGTAATTTTTTCTTTTTTACCACCTTCCGCTTTTCTGCCGAAGAAAAGTAGATCGCCGGCTTGCAGGTTTTGCCAGCCGTCTTTCGCATCAACCAATTCACCAGTATTAGCTTGTTGAGATGCATCTCTGGATAATATAATTCCGTTTAGAAAATAAACAGTTTTGGTAAATCCGCTGCAGTCCATTCCTTTTGTAGAAGTTCCGCCCCATAAGTAAGGAATGCCCATAAAACGATAAGCGGTATTTAAAATTGTTTCTCCAGTTGGATTGAGAGCTTTGTACCAATCATTAAATAATTGTGCTTCATCTTTTTTTACGTAAGCAACTCTACCATCAGGATAATTTACTAGAAAGAAATTAGTGTCCTCGCCAATAATCTTTAAAAGATTTCCTGCAACAAGATCGGAAACCGTTTGAGAGTTTTCATCTGCATCTGCGTATGAAAATCCATAAACTTTTGTGTAAATAATCTTCGGTGATGATAACCAATCTTTCTGTTCTGATTCATCCATAAATGCAAAACCATCATTATCTAACCAGGCGATATAACCATCAGGAGTTTGAATAAGATAATATCCATCTTCCCCCTTTTTTAGAATATTGATTGGAGTTCCGAGGATTGCCTGTGTTGCAAGTTCAGCAGGATTATCTGGATTTGTTCGAATATTTGCAACCGAAAGATTTATAATCCCAAATTTTTTATCACTAAGATTTTTAGACGGCAGCATTTCTATTTTATCATCAATTTTAATCTTCGATTGAGCAAACATCTTTATTAATTCAGATTTTGCTTCCGGAAGATTTGTTTCTCCTTTTAACAAAATTTTATCACCTGATTCTGACGATTCAATATTAAAAACAGCAACTCGTTTATCGGGTGCAAATTTTTCTTTTATCTCTTTTAGTATAGAATTTACTTTTTCCATTTCACTCTGCGAATAAATATTAATTGATAGTGCTGTTATCAAAATTAGTATTAAGAAATTTTTCATAATGTAATCCGTTTTTATTTATATTCAACATCCATATGATAATCCCATTTATCAAAATAAAGATTACCGCCTCGCCACTCCAATTCACCGCGCTGAAAATCAACTGTTTCACTTCTTGGAAAAGTTTTTTCCGGGAAAAGTGGTCTTGAATAATCATCATTAACTATTAAATGATATGGATCAATACTTCCGAGAAAGAAATATTTTTCATTTTCATTTTGTGATTCAACTAATCCAAAAGATTGATCTGCGGGGACCCAGCCGTAACCTTCAAAATATACTTCGCTCCAATCGTGTAAATTAACTACGCCTGGATGGATCATCCAACCGCTTTGCCATTTAATCGGAATTCCATTGTATCTGCAGAGTGTCATAAATAATAAAGTTTTTATGCCGCAATCACCGTGTCCGTTTGTAATACAGTAATCAGAAATATTTTCAAGCGTGGAATATTCTCTTGCGCCAGCCCAAGGAATATTATCTGAAATCCAAGTAAATATTTTTTTAGCAATTGAGTATGGTTCTTTTTCATCACCAACTATTCGCTTTGATAAATTTTTAACTTTCTCTGTAAAAACGATATGCGGAGCTCTTTCCATTGTGTAAGTTTTATACAAACCAGATTCTTTATTGTAAGGTTTAATCAATTCTGGCTGGATGAAATTCACTTCGTTGTAATTTGTTACCTCAAGAGCCATATTAAAAATTGTTGGCTGATCTTTAATAGCAGGTCTTTGCATAAATAAAGTTCGCTGCGGATTATTATTACTTGCAATTACATACTCATCATTATTTACAGCTAATAATTTTATATCAACCTGCCTCTGATGTCCTTCACGCGGAAAGGGGAGCCAACATTTTATTATTTCGCCATCGGGTACTGCATTAGGCTCAACAGTTAATGTGTAATTTAATTTGAAGGTTACCGGCTTAACTAAACTTTCCTGTCCGTTTGCTGATTCATCTAAAACCTGCGGAATATAATTTTCTAAAAAAGCATCAAGCGGATCTTTTTGAAATCCATCGACTAATTCTTTTTGTTTTTTTGCTTCTTTATTTAGTCTAAAAAGATTTGATGCAGCTCGTGAGAAGTACCACTTTTTTCCATCAATAATTTTGAACTCAAGTGAGCCATCCTTTTCCCATTTCTCTAAATCTTTTTCATTCGCTTTTGGATAATATTTGTTTACAAACTTTAAAACATCTTCTGTAGATTTATTAAAATCTTTTTTAATCCTGTTTAATCTTTCTTTCTCAAATTGGAGCTCAAATCTTTCATCAGATGAAAGATTTGTTGTTTCAAGTTTTTGATTAATTATTTTAGTCGCCTCAGTAAAATTACCAGATTGCACAAGTTTGTTTATTTCACTATAACGCGTTTGAGCGTTTATAATTGTTGTAAGCATAATGATCAAAAAAAATGTTTTCATTAGGGTTCCATGTTTAATATTAGTTATCTAAAAATTCACATATCTGGAGATAGTTTAATTCAGTATTAAATTTAAAACAATTAAAGAATTAAATCTTTAACCTAATCATTAATTATCAAACTTCTTTTTTTCAAAGCTTCCTCAAGTGAATTGAAATATCCAACTCTAACTCTGTACCAGGTTCCATCAAGTTCCGGTAGGTTTGCGGAAATTACAAATGCATTGAATCCGCTTGCTTCCAAATCTTTCGCTTCGCTTTCTGCTTTTACTTTTGTACGGAAAGATGAAACTTGAAAACAATATAAGTATCCATCTGTAAAAACCATCTTGCCAACATTCCTTTCGCTGGCAGGATTGTATTGTCTTGTTTGAGTTAAGTCCGATTTTTTATCAACTTCTTTTTGTGTCTTTATGGGCGGAACTGGTTCAGAAATATTAACTACATTTTCATCCGAGATTAATATTATTGCAACTCTGCGGTTAAGCGATCTTCCGGTTTCGTTGGAGTTATCAGCTATTGGAAAATCTGGTCCATAACCATTTATAAATAATCTTGATTTATCAATCTGATTACTTCCAAAATAATTATAAACCGATTGCGCTCTTTGTTTTGATAGCTCAAGATTTTTATTATAATTACCAGTGTTATCGGTATGTCCTTCAATTTTCCATTTTGTGTCAGGGTAATCGCGCATTACTCTTAAAACTTTTTCCAATTCAGAATAGGCAGCCATTAGAAGTTCAGATTTTCCAATTTCAAAATTTATTCCGCCGCTTAAAATAAATTCTGTTTTCTGAATTGGTTCATAAACTTTTTCTTCAATCGGGCAGCCCCATTTGTTTACTTCGGTTCCAATAGGTGTGTTGGGGCAAAGATCTTTAAAATCAGGAACACCATCATCATCAGAATCTTCAGGGCAGCCGCGATCATCAACAGGAACACCTTTTGGTGTATCTTTACATAGATCTAAGTAATCAGGAATTCCATCCTGATCAGAATCAACAGGGCATCCATTTTTGTCAACTGGAATATTTACAGGAGTGTTTGGACAATCATCTGCATAATCCGGAACGTTGTCATGATCGGAATCAATAGGACATCCAAATTCATCAACAGTAACCATTGGTGGTGTATTGGGGCATTGATCAAACTTATCGCGTACTCCATCACCATCTGAGTCTTTTACTCCGCCAAAATAATAAGAAAAACCACCTAGAGCGTGAAAATAAACATCATTATCAGTACCAAACTCGTATCCATCTAACTTATCAGAATTAATATAATTAACACCAGCAGCGATGTTCATTCCAAAGTTTTCTGAAAATAATACCTTAATTCCAACTTCACCGATTAACATCATCTCGTGGGGACTGAAGGGAATAGTCGTTGGCACCAAATCATTTCCATCTTTATCTTTTGGATCAAAATAAAAATATGAAACTCCGCCAAATAGATAAGGTAGGAAGGAGTTTGAAACTGCATAATTAAATGTTGCACCGCCGCCGAATGAATAAATTTGCGTTCTAAAATCTTTTGTATTTATAAAACTTGCCTCGGCGTTTGGTGATCCATCTCCTGTAAGATACCCTGTACCGCCAAAAAATTTAAAACCAAATGTGCCAAATGATAAGCTTGGGAGATAAAAATCGAGAGAAGCTCTCGTTAGATAATCAATTCCGTTATTTTTAAAATCTGTTCGACTGTAACTAATTCCGCCATCTACCGAAAGCGCAAACTTTCCTGAGAACGGATGAAATACTTTTACATCGTAATTTGATTGCGATATAATTTGAATTGAAAAGGTTAATATAAAAAGTAAAAAATATTTAATCTTCATAATTAACGTCCTTGTCTGAAATTGGAACAAATTTAGAAATATTATATACCGTAAAATAGTGTAATTGAAAATGAATTCTTACTGCCAATAAAAAAAACAGGTTCACGATTTAAATTCTCATCTATAACATCTGAATATATGTATGAACCTTTGATTATGAGATCGTGCAAGTATTGATACGAAATATCAAGTCCTATTCGTTTTTCTTTTCTTACCGGCGAATATAAAAATGGTAAATCTTTTGTATGCATCCCGGAATATGCGTAGTAGATTTCATCAAGTCCGCCTTTGCGAATTGCTTCGGCAAACAATTGGAATTTTAATCCGCGCAAAAGCTGATAATTAAATTGCACTCTAAACTGATCACCATTTTGTCCAAGCCAATGACCAAGCGAATATTTTAGATGCTTATAATTTGTTACTTCATTTTTATGTTCATATACCCACGGATTTAAGTGTGTGTATTCGATTGATAAATCTAAATTATCAAAAAGTAAATCTACAGTTTTACCACCGAGTGTAAAACCAATCCATGTATTTTCAAAATCGTTATCAAGAATATTTCTTATCTCTGTAACATCAATAAATACTGAAGTATAAAATTGAAAATTTTTAGGATACTTTGCAGAAATATCAAAGTACATCATTCCGTTTGCGTCGTTTACATCACCGCGCCCGGAATTGTGATCAAGAAATTTGTAGAACATAAATGGGATAAAAAATTCGGGACGCAGCTCACCACCGTAAACAACTGCGTTGCCAACTGAAACATCTAACCAATCAATCGGAGTTACAGTTAACATATTTGCGGCAATATATTTTGGAATATAACTTTTAACTAAAGTTTGGCTGATTGTGCCGGGATAAGAATTATAAAAATAAGCTGAATCATAAACGAGGGAACTTAACCAGCCGTGCATGTAATTAAATCTTAACCAGCTAGTCGGTTTCAATTGTAATCTTATTTGCGGATAGGATGGTGCTTTATCCGATAAAATTAATTGTCCAAATTTTCCGTGTCCCCATTGCTGATAATCTTTAATCAAAGAAACTTGTCCCCACTTCCAATTAAAATTTATACTTCCTTTTGCATCGCTGTATTCAATTCCGTTTGGTGCGCCTTTGTACCAAGCGCCTCGTAAGGGGGAAAAGTATTTATACTTATCAACATTACTTCCAAACTCACCTTTATCTCTGATATCAAAACTAAATCCAAACCAATCGGAGTAGCTTCCGAATGTCGATAATCCAACCCAGCGTGTGTGTCCGGATTTATCGCCTGTTGCTGCTAATCCATATCCGGCAATTGGAGAAAGTTTTACATTAAAGAGTGAATCCGAGTGAGAGAATAAAAACCAGCGTTCTTGTATTTGATAAAAATGAGATTCAGCATTAGTATTAAAAATATTTTTAACTTCATTTTTAGATACAATTTGATTTAGCTCGTAATAAAATTCTGATGTCCAAAATCTAAGTTCTAAAAATTCAACTTCGCTAAAATCTTGATTATTGATTTGAGTTTTATTTTTTATTTCAAATAATTTTTCAGCAATGTAAATTCTCGAAAAAGGTTTCACTTCGTCATCAAGTTCAATAAAACCTTTTATACTCATTCGTTCTAAAAAGTCATAAACTTCATTTTCCAAAGGAACATAAACTACTTGTGCTGTTAAATTTAATGAATGATGATTTATTGTAACTATCAAAAAAGAGATTACAAATGAAGTAAAAATAAATTTGAATGATTTGTGAAGTGTTATCAATTAGCCGCTCTATAAGTATTTCATAATATGATGACTAAAAAATAATAAATATTAAGTTCGTTAAAAACTATATTAAGCTAATTTAATTTCGAATGGGAACGTTTTATGCGCTTCTTTTTCTATGGAATAAAATGTTAAAAAATATTTTAAAGAAATATTTTACATCAGTTGTAAAATGAGAATCATCATACGCATCAAAATATTTTTTTTCTGAGTATTCGATTTCTTCAATAGTTTTTGGCATATCTGCATAAAAGGGGGGGATCAATCCCGGTTTATATTTTAGTCTTCTTTTTCTAAACTCATCAGAGTATAAACTTAAGTAGTGATTACTAACTGGTCTTATTCCAACCAGTTTTATATCACCTCTAAAAAAGTTAATTAACATCGGCAGTTCATCAATCCACATTTTTCTTAAAATTTTTCCCCAACTGGTAATTCTAAAATCGTAATTAAATTTACCGCCTTCGGATAATTTATTTTTATCATAAACAAATTCCTGTAAATATTCTGAGTATGGATGCATTGTTCTGATTTTATAAACAAAAATTTGTTTTCCATCTTTACCAATTCTTCTCATTTTAAAGATTGGGCTGTAGGATGGGTTTTTATCTGTTGACGGTTCTTTAACTTTTTTTGATACAAAATAGATGTAATCATTTATTTCTGTTAAATCTATAATTTCAAAACCGCAATAGACTAATCTGCCAAGCGTTTCAGCTAATGATATAGCTCTGTTTTTGCCTTTTGATAGATTAAAATAAATTTTTCTTAAACCAGGAATTTTTGGAAAAATCCTTCGCCAGATGAAATCAAAGAAATAAAAAACACTAGCAATAATAAACGGATATTTTTTCTGAAACTGACTATAGCGTTTTTTTATTGGGATAATACAACCCGCAAAAATTCCATTCTTAACCATTTTCTCATTCAACAGCCTGAAGTAATCATTAATCCTTCTCAGATCGTTTAACTCGTGAAGATTGACAAACAGCTCGGTTGAGACACCTTCTAAAACTTTTATATTATAATTATCTGCAGATCTAAGAACAATTGTTTTGCTTGCATCAAAAGATTTTAATTCAAGTTCACGTTCTAAGAATTCAAAAACCTCCGGAAAATCTTTAAAGTACTGGAATTGAAGTTTCTGTTTTACAATAGATTCACGCGGCTCTGAGCTTATAAATCTAAACTTACCTACATAATCAGATTTTCTTGGTGCGATTGCCGGTTTGCCCAGTTCAAAGGCTTTTAAAAATATATTTGTAACCTCATCTGTCTTGTAAGGAAGTTTACGCACGTATAGAAACAAAAATATTAAAAATGAAACTGCAGAATAAACTGAAACTCCTTCAATAAAATATGGCCAATATTCTGGCCGCATATTTAGAGCAAAAACAACGATTGATGTAAAAGACAGAATTAGCAGATAAAATTTTATTTGTAATCCCGCTGCAGACCAATTGTTTACAGACTGTTTTAAGGGATTAAATTTATGTGTAAACAAAGCAGAAATAATCCAGCTAATAAAAACTAAAGCAATTGTAAGTTGATGTCGTTCATTTAAATTGTCTAAACCGATTGAATTAATTATTAAAAAATAAACAGCAGCAGATAACAATATTATATCGGGTAAAATGTATCTGATTGAAATTGGATTTCGATTGACAACAGTCTTTAGGCTTTTGTTTTCAGAAACAATCCAAAAGTAAATTGATTCTAAAATTGAACCGGTTAACATTGATCCAATCATTATATAACGCGAAAGTGCTCCTGCATCATTTAATAAAAGTATTAGTGAAAGAAAACCTAAACTAAGTAATAAAGAAATATAAATCTTTCTTAAAGATTGCAGGTACTCATGTTTGTAGGTTAAAAACGCTTTGTTGGATAATATTGATGCGGTAAAAAGAGAAAACAGATAATAAAATAAGAACCGAGCGTATCCTAAAGTTAGAATAACAGAAGAGCGTTTTAAATAATACCACAAAAAGAATGCAAACAGATAAATTGCAGCCGAAACAATAGTATTTACTAAAAAATAGTATTGTTTCTTTTTTGGAGGAGCGATAGAGCCAAACTGTGGTTTAAAAGTTTGACGTTCTGCCGGTTTTATTTTTATATCAGATTTTTCTATTCTCATAAAGTTAAAAATCAATGCTTACAATATATTCAAAACAAACATCTTACGGAAAACTTGGTCTTATATTTCTTTGTCGCGGTTGTTAACTTACAAACTTTAATAAAAGATTATTCCATTATCATTAAAGATAATTGATCGGTTGTATTTCTAAAATCTAAATTAAGTTTGATTGGTTTTTTTGCACCCACTCCTTATATTTGACAATCATTTTTTGAAGAAAATTACAGATTTAATGCAGAAAATTACAATTAGTGATCTTGGAAAATTCGTAGGGCAGGAAGTTACTCTCCGCGGATGGCTATTCAACAAACGTTCAAGCGGCAAAATAAAATTTATCATTCTTCGTGATGGTTCAGGTTATCTGCAGTGCGTTTATTTTAAAGATAATTTGACAGAAGAAGTTTTTGATAAAGCTGATAAAATTGGTCAGGAATCTTCAATCGAAGTAACCGGAAAAGTAAAAGAAGAACCTCGAGCTCCAGGCGGATTTGAACTTGATGCAACTGATTTAAAAGTAATTTCGGAAGCTCACGATTATCCAATCACACCAAAAGATCATGGAATAGAATTTCTACTTGATAACAGGCATTTGTGGCTGCGCTCAAGTAAACAAGTTGCAATTTTAAAAATTAGACATCGTGTCGTAAAAGCAATTCGTGATTTCTTTGATGAGCGCGGATTTACATTAATGGATCCGCCGATTCTTACACCAAACGCTGTTGAAGGTACATCCACACTTTTTGAAACTCCATATTTTGATTTAGGTAATGCGTATCTAACACAATCAGGACAGCTCTATGCGGAAGCTGGTGCGATGGCACTTGGCAAAGTTTATACATTTGGTCCAACTTTCCGTGCTGAAAAATCCAAAACAAGAAGACATCTTACAGAATTTTGGATGGTTGAACCCGAAGTTGCATTTAATGATTTAAATGACAACATGGATTTGGCTGAAGCCAACTTGAAATATTTAATTCAATATGCATTGGATAATTGTGCGGATGATTTAGCATTTTTAAATCAACGTTTATTGGATGAAGAAAAAAATAAGAAGAAAGAGGAAA
>JBDTRQ010000489.1:0-11557 GCA_039931535.1 Ignavibacteriota bacterium | reverse complement strand
GGCAAACACTAAAATGGCTCGGTGCAAAAGTAAAACGCGATGTTAAAATTGATTCGGCAGCATTTGTAAATCTTGCAAACGATAAAGAGTTTATAAGATCTTTAGGATTAAATGTTTCAAGTTTAGAAGGATATTTATTTTCAAAAAAATATAAAGTTTATGAAAACTCATCACCTGAAGAAGCAATAAAAATATTCTACAAAGGTTTTAAAGATTTCTTTACTGATTCATTAAAACAAAGAGCAAAACAAATCGGGTTAACAGTCCATCAGGTGTTAACACTTGCATCAATCATAAAAGGCGAAACAAATCTTGTTTCCGAAATGCCCACAATCTCAGCAGTTTATCACAATAGAATAAAAATTGGGATGCGATTGCAAGCAGATCCAACAATACAATATTTATTACCGAATGGATGGCGCAGATTAACTTATGATGATTTAAAAATTGATTCCAAGTATAATACTTATAAATATTCAGGTTTACCGCCGGGTCCAATAAATAATCCTGGTGCTAATGCAATTATGGCTGTACTTTATCCGGATAAGAATAATTATTTGTATTTTGTAGCCAACGGAAATAGCGGACATAAGTTTGCCAAATCATATTCAGATCATTTAAATAATGTTGCGCAGTATAGAAAATGGTTAAACGAACAGTACAATTAATTAAAAATTATTACCAAAAAATTGTTTGGTCTGGATTTGAATGTCATTTCGACCAAAGGGAGAAATCTTTTTTTAATGTTTGTAAAAGATTTCTCAGTCGAGTCCGCCGCGGCGGACTTCGAAATGACGATGCGTTTAAATTCGATTATCATTCAAATACAGTTCTTCAAACTCAACACCACAAACTGTTCTCACCTCTATTCAATAGTTTCTTAATAATTTCAATTTTATTTCTTCTTAGCTGTGCAAACCAATTACCACCGGGTGGGGGAGAGATTGATAAAATTCCGCCTGATATTATTTATTCTTATCCCGAAAACGGAACTACAAATTTTAAAGATGATAATATAGAATTTGAATTTTCTGAGTATGTTGATAAAAGATCATTTAAAGATGCATTATTTATTTCTCCTGCTATCGATGAACAACTTGAAATTAGCTGGACTGGAAAATCTGTTGAGATTGTTTTTCCCAAAGGATTAAAAGATAGTTTAACTTATGTTGTTACGATCGGAACTGATGTGGTTGATGTGAACAGCAAAAACAGGATGGAAAATGCTTATGCTTTTTCATTTGCCACCGGAGATAAAATTGATAAAAGAAGTATTAGTGGAAAAGTTTTTGGAACCTCTATTGAAGGAACTTTAATATTTGCATATAAATTTACCGATGATACAGCAAAATATCTTTCTAAAAAACCAAATTATGTTTCGCAGATTGGTAAAGATGGAAGTTATAAACTTAACGGCTTAGCTGAATCAACATACAGAGTGTTTGCTGTTAAAGATCAGTTTAGAGATTTTTTGTATCAAGCAGATCAAGATTGGATTGGAATACCAAGTAAAGAAATTTCTTTATTTGATTCAGATTCATCTTATTCTGGCTTAGATTTTTTCTTAATTAAAGTTGATACGATAAAACCACGAATGCTTACAACCGTAATGACAGATCAAAATCATTTTGTTGTTACTTTAAGTGAAGAGTGTGATTCGGCAACCTATCTAGCAGATAACTTTCAGATAGTTGACTCAACATCAAATCAAATACTTCCTCTTGAATATTCATATCATACAAAAACAAAAAGAGAAGAGTTTGTGCTTGTAAATAATAATAAATTGAATCCGGAAAACAATTATTACTTGCTTTCAAAAAAATTACGCGATTTAGAAGGAAACATTTTTGATAATGAGCTTAGCAGTTTTACAGTGTCTGATAGAAAAGATACAAGTGCTTCAAAGCTGCTTAGAACAAGTCCAGGTAGAAATGGCTCAATTGATTTTAAAAATCCCGATGTAGAATTATTTTTTGATGATGCAATTGTGAACAAAGATTTAAAATCTGCAATTGGGTTTACTGATACTTCAAAAAATAAAGTTGCATTTAATTTAATCCGAATTGATGACGCAAATTATTCTCTAAAACCGGAAATGGATTTAAAACCTGAAAAAAATTATGAAGTAAAAATCAATTTAAATTATTTTAAGGATGCTGCGGGAAATAAAATTGATTCAATTTTTACTTTAATGTTTCATACAATAAGCGGAATAGAGTTTACAGGTATTTCAGGTAAAATAAGTTCAACAAAAAGTAATATTGTTGTTGTACTTCAAGACTCAAAAGATCCTAAAAAGTTTTTTACTGCGGTGCCGGATAAAACTTTGTTCTATTCTTTTGAGCGAATAAATCCAGGTACTTATTCAATGTGGCTATATTCTGATACAAATAGCAGTAAAACTTTTGATTACGGTTATCCCGAACCATTCAGAAAATCAGAAGAGTTTTATGTTGTGCCCGATACAATAAAACTCCGCTCGCGTTGGAGTGTAACTGATTATGATGTTGTGTTTGAGTAAGGTAGGATGTGTTTATTTATGAAATTTCAACTTGAATTTAAAAGATTGCTTTTCTAATATTCAATTAAACTTTTGGAGATTTAAATGGATACAAAAACTATAATTCAAAATGCTTTAACTTTAAGTCCAGCTGAAAGGATTCTGATTCTAGAAGCACTCTCAAAAAGTCTGAGTCAGCCGAATAAGGAAATAGATGATGCTTGGAAAAAAGAAATTGAAGCAAGAGTTAAAGCATTTGATGAAGGAAAAATAAAAACTATTTCTTATGAAGAAATTCTAAAGAATAATGAAAGTTAGATTTCTTTATCCAGCTTTTGTTGAATACAAATCTGGTATTGAGTATTACAATACGTTACAAATTGGGTTAGGTGATAAGTTTATAAAAGAGGTTGATCAGTATATAGAAATTATCAAACTATTCCCACAAAGTTTTCCGGTTTATGTAGTCAATACAAGAAAAGTAGTTCTAAATACTTTTCCCTATAATATAATCTATTCAATTGTTGAAGACGAAATTCTAATTCATGCTATTGCACATCAGCATAGATACCCAGATTATTGGCAAAATAGTTAGGCAATCATTTCTGATAAATTATTTCACCATCTTTGATTGTGTGAGATAATAAATTTCTTCCAACGTTGTAAATAATATCTAAATAATCTTCTGTATTGAAGACAGCAAAATCTGCTTTCTTACCAATCTCAATACTTCCAATTACTTTCTCCCGATTAAGAGCTTTTGCTGAATTGATTGTAACTGCGTTAATTATCTCTTCAATCTTCATCTTCATTTTTATTGCGGCAAGACTCATAATTAAATGTAAATTTAAAATGTTTGATGAACCGGGGTTGTAGTCTGTGGCAAGTGCGATGATTGCATTGTTCTCAATTAACTTTCTTGCGGGAGCAAATTGGCAATCAAGAAAAAGTGAAACTCCCGGCAGAAGAACAGCTACAGTTTCAGTTTTAGAAAACTTGGAAAAATCTTTTTCGGATAAAACTTCTAAATGATCCACACTTACTGTGTTATGTTTTAAAGCAATATCCAATCCGCCAATATTATTAAATTGTTCTGTATGCAATTTTAATTTCAATCCCGCATTTACAGCAATCGTAAAAATCTTATCAATTTGTTTTGATGTAAATGCAGTTGATTCACAAAACCCATCACAAAACTCTGCAAGATTATTTTTTGCGATATGCGGAATCATCTTATGAATTATTAAATCTATATAAGCTGAATGATTATCTTTAAACTCATTTGGAAAAGTATGGGCACCGAGAAAAGTAGAAACAATATCTATTGGAAAAATTTCATTAATAATTTTTATGGCGTGCAGAATTTTAATTTCATTTTCAAAATCCAAACCATAGCCGCTTTTAATTTCTAAAGTTGTAACACCCTGTGCAATAAATTCCTGAACTCTAGGCTTCATCAATTCAACAAGTTCAGTTAATGAAGAATTTCTAACCGCAGTAACAGTTGTATTTATTCCGCCGCCGCGCTTTGCAATTTCTTCATAGTGTACACCTGCTATTTTTTCTCTAAACTCGTTTGCACGTGAGCCTGCAAATGCGGTATGTGTGTGGCAATCAATCAATCCTGGTAAAATAACTTTTTTGGAAAAATTTATTTTCTTATCAATTTGAATTTTTGAAGTTGAGTAATATGGGATGATATCTTTTATAATTCCATCTTCAACAAGGATAGAATGGTTTTCTAAAATATTTATCTCAGATAAATCTTTACCGCGTTTAAGATTTTTACCATTTGTATTGCAAGTAACAATTTGTGCGGCATTTGTAAAAAGTGTTCTCATCACTTGTAAATATTTATTTTATCCTTAATTACTTTAGCTTCTTTATAACCGAGCTGATTCAATTTGAATCGTAAATCATCTGCGGATGTTTGTGAATCAAAGTCTCCTGCTTTTACTTTATAAAACGGCGGTTCAAAATCGATATAAACTTCATAAAAACTCTGGCTAAAATAAACATCAGCTTTAACCTGATTTGCCTCTTCGATGTTATCCGTTGTTAAAACTAAAACTCTGTAACCATCCGCTGTGCCGACAAGTGATTTTGTTTTAGTTTCAATTTCTGGTGAGCCATAATCAAACCAAACATTTTGGTTACTGGTTTTTGTTGATACTTTTTTTTCTGGGATAATTATTTTTGTTCTGTACGGAGTAATATCAAAATCTTCATTTAGTGTTACAGGTTTTGTGATCTCTTTTGTAACATCAGAAGTATTTTTTGAGTTATCTTTTTCATTCTTATCATACCTGCTGTCGGTTGATGCTGAACAGCCATCAAATATTAAAATCGATATAAACAGAAGGATTAAACTTTTTAGCGTAAGTAATAAATTTTGCATCACAATTCTCTCATTTGAACTTTCTCAAATATAACCTTTTTTGATAAAGCTAAGAAATAAGATTAAACAACGTGTTATCAGGCTTAATATTATATAGCTCACTTTTTTTGAGAACTAGCGCATTTTTTCGTATTTTTGCAATATCATTAAAAAAAAGAATAATCAAAATGGCTGCAAAAAAACTTAAAATATTATTTGTAACATCTGAAATAGTACCGTTTGTAAAAACCGGAGGTCTTGCCGATGTTTCATCTGCGTTACCACAAATGTTATCTGAATTAGGCCACGAAGTTAGAATAGTAATTCCAAAATACGGCGCCGTTGATGATAGAAAATTTAAAATTCACGAAATTGTTAGATTAAAAGATTTAGTTGTTAAGATTGGCGATAAAGATGTAATGTTCTCTCTCAAATCTTGTTTCCTTCCGGGACCAAGAGTAAGAGTGCAGATTTACTTTTTGGATAATCAAGAATATTTTGGCAGCCGTAACGCTTTATATGTTGATCCAAAGACAGGTAAAGAGTATCCAGATAACGATGAAAGATTCATTTTACTTAGCCGTGCAGTTATGGAATTAATTATTAAGCTTGGCTGGATACCTGATGTAATTCATCTTAATGATTGGCAGTGCGGATTGATTCCTGCATATCTAAAAACTGTTTACAAAGATCAGGAATCGTTTGATAAGTTTAAAACTTTATTTACAGTACATAACTTAGCATATCAAGGGGAGTTTCCCGCAACTACTTTTAAGAAAACAGGATTACCAAAAGAGTTAGAATCAGTTTCAAAAGGGATAATACATAACGGCAAAGTTAACTTTATGAAAAGCGGTTTGATGTTTGCTGATGTTATTAACACAGTAAGCCAAACCTACGCAAATGAAATTAGAACTAAAGAAGAATTCGGCGAAGGGCTTAAAGATGTTCTTGCAAAAAGAAAAGATTCACTTTACGGAATCGTAAACGGAATAGATAAAAATGTTTGGAATCCGGAAAAAGATAAACAAATACCTAAAATGTTTTCTGCAAAAAATATTGAAGAAAAATTAGTTAATAAAAAAGAACTTGCAGAAAGATTCGGATTAGTTTATGATGAAAAAATTCCAATCATTGGCCTGATATCCAGACTTTTTGATTCAAAAGGATTTGACCTCATACAAAAAGCATTTACTGATCTGATGAAATTAGATGTTCAAATAATTTTACTTGGTACAGGTGAACAAAAACATCACGCATTTTTTGATAAGATGGCTACTAAGTATCCCAAAAAATTTGCAAGCTATCTTGGCTTTAGTGATGAACTCTCTCACTTAATCGAAGCTGGTTCTGATATGTTCTTAATGCCTTCAAAGTATGAGCCTTGCGGATTGAATCAGATGTATAGCCTTGTTTACGGAACAGTTCCAATCGTTAGAGAAACAGGCGGATTAGCTGACACAGTTATAAAGTTTAACGATAAATCTGAAGAGGGCAACGGATTTGTATTTAAAAAATACGATGCGGCTGAAATGCTTAAAGAAATAAAAAGAGCTGTTAAGATTTTTGGTGATAACAAAACCTGGCAAAAAATTATGCGCGCCGGTATGAAGTCAGATTTTAGCTGGGATTCATCAGCCAAAAAATACATTGAACTTTATAAAACGCTTTTATCATCTGATTAATAAATTGATGTTGAACAAAGCAGTTTTTTTAGATCGTGATGGAACGCTGAACTATGATTCTGGGTACCTTGGCAATCCTAACGATTTAAAATTATTCCCTGATACTGGCAGAGTACTTGCAGATCTCAAGAATAAATTTCATTTTAAACTTATTGTAATATCAAATCAATCAGGCATTGCAAGAGGTTTGATTACAGAAGAACAAGTTAAATCCGTAAACGCAGAGTTGAACAAAAAGCTATTAAATTTTGATGTACAAATTGATGCATTTTTTTATTGCCCGTTTCATCCCGATTTTAGCAATGCAGATGAATGTAACTGCAGAAAACCATCGCCAAAAATGATTTTAGATTCCGCAAAAAGTTTTGATATTGATTTATCAAAATCATCTTTTATTGGTGATTCCGCTTCGGATATCCAAGCCGGAATAGCGGCTAAACTTAAAACAATTTTGGTAAAAACGGGATATGGTGCAGAAAGCATTTCAATCTTGCAAAAAGGCAATTATTTTCCAAGCTTTGTAGCCGAAAATTTAACTGACGCTTATAATTTTATAACTAATGATTCTACGGAGTAATACTTAGTGGTAAAGAAGATTTTTCTCTCATTCATTTCAGCTATTACAATTCTTTTATTAATTAGCTGTAATGATTCGCCAACTGATTTAGGTGTTGAGTATTTGAATCTGGATGGTATTGGGGTTTATAAAATAGATTCTGATTCAATTCCTCAGCAATCAAACTACTTTAAACGAGTGATTAGCTTAGGTTCTTCAGATCAATTATTAGTTGGACAAGCAGAAAATGTAACTGCAAAAACACTTTTAAAATTTGCATTGTTTGTTCCTGATTCAATTAAAACTGAACTGATAGCACAAAATTTAACAGTAATTGATGCATACATCGAACTAACAAAAGAATATTCTTTTGGAGATTCAAACGCCGTTTTTGATTACGAAGTTTATAAAATTAATAGTAGCTGGTCTTCATCATCTTACACTGCAGATTCTTTATTGACATTTGATCCTGTTGATTTAAGTTCAAACAGAACGATTGAAAATGATTCTATTTATGCTTTCCATTTTAATACATCTCTTGCAAATGATTGGCTGCAAAATTTTGTTGATACATCTACCGCAGCAAACAATGGAGTTTTACTAAGCCCTACAGCAAACACTCAAAAAGTTGTTGGTTTTACTGCATTCAATATTAAAGGCATAAATGATCCAAGACTTAGAATTGTAGTTCAAAAGCAGGGTGCTTATACTGATACGCTTGTTGGAGTAATTTCCGCAGATATCAGCGCAGCATTTGGCGATCCAAAAAACACAGTAAGCGAAGATTTATACATTCAATCAAGTTTAACTTCAGAAGCAAAATTATATTTTGATTTATCCGTTCTACCAAAAGATGCTGAAATCAGTTCTGCTAATCTTACATTAACCGTTGATACGCTTGAGACAAAAACCGGCAGCAGCTTTGTTAATTCACTTAGAGTTTATATGCTTACAGATACCACAAAAAAAGAAGTTAGTAAAGATTATCTTTACACACTTAGCAGAAGTAGCAAAACTTTTACAGGACAAGTATCTGGAATGTTTAAAGCCTGGAGTAAAAATAGTACTACTAATCAAGGTATGTTAATAACAGCATCTGGTGAACTAAGAGGTGTTGAAATATTTGTAGTAAAGGGAAGTAATGCTGCAAATCTTTTGGAACGACCAAAATTAGAAATTGTTTATACAAGGAAGAAGTAAATATTAATGAAAAATAATCTCTTATTAAGTTTAATTTTACTTTTTAGCGTTTATAATTTAAATGCTCAGAGTAGTTCTGTTTATTCAAGATACGGCGTTGGTGATCTTGAATTTGGTTACTCAGCAAAAATGCTAAGCATTGGAGAGCTCGGTACAACACAGCTTGACCCAGATCATTTAGTAGTTTCAAATCCTGCAAGCTGGTCTGTATTAAATAAAACCAGAATTGAATTTAGTTTTGGCTACAGAGGTGTTTTGATTTCAGATGCAACGCAATCTAACTATACAAGTGAAACTGATTTTAAAGGATTTACATTTGGTTTTCCAGTTAGCAGAGAATATGGTGTTGGTGTTGTTACAGGTTTGGTACCTTACTCAAGAGTAAGCTACAAAGCTATAGAAAAGGAGGAATTACCGGTATCATACAATGTTTTGTACGAGGGTAAAGGCGGATTATCTAAAATATTTCTTGGCTCATCAGTAAATTTGCCGCTTGGATTTTCTGCAGGTGCAACTTTAGATTACTATTTTGGAAATCAAAATTATCTTTCTACCGTTGAGTTTGAAAATTCAAAGTTAAATACTAATACAACTTATGAAAACAATAGAAGAACAACTGGCTTTGGAACAACAGTTGGCTTAATTTCCTCAAACCTTGCAAATGATTTTAAATTGGATGTTTTAAGTGATTTAAGATTTGGTTTATCATTTAATTATCTCGGGAAATTGAATACAGACAGCATTTATACATCAACTGCGCAGTTTATATTAGACACTATTTCAATTGCTGAAGCCGAAATGAAGATACCTGCAAGATTTAATGCCGGCATGAGTTTTGCTTTTTCAGATGCGTACAATATTAGCTTTGATTATATGGTACAGCCGATGAGCAAGTTTAGCTTTAATAATCAGCCGGATGGAAATTTAAGGGATGCAAATAAATTTAGTGCAGCATTTGAGTACAAACCTAAACGAACAATTGGGATGACAACATTGGAACAAACTGTTTGGCGTTTTGGTTTAAGTTATGAACAAACTCAGTACATATTTAAAGGACAGGGAATAAATCAGTATTCTGTTTTTGGCGGCTTGTCTTATCCGCTTGGTGTAGATAACACAATTGATTTAGCAGTACAGTATTTAGTTAAAGGTACAACAGAAAATAATTTATTAAATGAAAATGCTATCAGAGTATATTTAGGTGTTAGTTTTGGTGAACTCTGGTTTTTAAACTTTGAAAAATAGTTCTCGATTAATTATTAAAGGTTAGAAAAGTGAAAACATTAATTCAAACAATCGTTATTGCATTAGTTATGTTCGCATCTTCAAATATTGCTCAAACAGTTGATTCAATGAAAGTGCTTACAGATTATAGCCTGTTTTCAGAATATCATAAAAACAAAGATTTTTCAAGCGCTTTACCTTATGGATGGAAAGTGATAGAAGCTCAGCCTGAAAGGTTTAGCAAATGGATTTACTACAAGATGGAAGAATGTTTTTGGTCTTTACACGATTCTGCAAGCACTGCACCCGAAACGGTAAAATCGGTAGAAGATACAATAATTTATTTTTATGATCTTGCTATTAAATTTAGAGCAGAGGATAAAGGATATTTTGAAGCAAGAAAAGCTTATGTGTCAGAACTATGGTTATCATTGCCAGCAGATCAAACATTACCAATGTATGAACAGGCAATTGCATGGCAGCCGGAATTATCATCATTCTATTATAATAGATTAGGTCAATTGTATATCAATAATGATGATGGAACTAATGGACTAAAAGAAAAAGCTATTGATCTTTATACAGTTTTAAATGAACGAGAACCAGAAAATCCTGTTTGGGGTGAGATCATAACAAACCTTTTTGGAAATGTTGATGATAGATTAAAGTTCCTTAAAGAGGCATGGGAAAAAGATCCACAAAATGAAAAAAAGGCAAAAGCGTTTGCTTTAACGGCAATTCAGGCAAGCGAATGGGCTCAATCAATTGCGCCTTTGGAATTTTTAATAATCAAAGATCCTGAAAATGTTGGATTCCTAACTCAGCTTGGCAATGCTTATAACAAGTTAGATAAAACAACAGAATCTGAAGAAATATTTGCAAGATTAATAAAATTAGAACCTAATAATAAAGATCATTACTTTTATTTTGGTAAAGCTTTGATGGATGCAGGAAAATATTCACAGGCAAGAACTCAATTTTTAAAAGCGAGCGATGTTGGAAGCGGTTGGGCATTACCAATCTTTTACGAAGGATTTTTATACGAACAATCTGCAGGAGGCTGTACAGATTTTGATAGAAAGGTTGTTTATCTCTTAGCACAAAATACTTACAGAAGAGCTTTAAGTATGGATTCAAACTTAAGCGAGGCAAGAGATAGAATAAATGCTTTATCCGGTGCAGTTCCAACAAAAGAAGATTATTTCTTTAGAGGAATAAAATCTGGTCAATCAATTTCTATAACCTGTGTTGGCTGGATAGGCAAGAGTGTTACTGCTCCTTAATTCTAATTCATAATTTTTAATTTGGAAAGGTTTCTTGAGATTTCAGGAAACCTTTTCTAATTTTACTCATTCATTCACCAAAATAAGCGGTTACTATGGATTCATATCTAAAAAAAGATGCTGAAATTTTTAATGTTCTTCAATCCGAGATTGAAAGACAAACCAACAAGTTAGAATTAATTGCAAGTGAAAATATTGTTAGTTCAGCAGTTTTAGAAGCGGCAGGAACAGTACTAACAAATAAATATGCAGAAGGTTATCCAGGTAAAAGATATTACGGTGGATGCGAGTTTGTAGATCAAGCAGAAAATATTGCACGCGATAGACTTAAAAAATTATTTGGTGCGGAACATGTAAACGTACAACCGCACAGTGGTTCGCAAGCTAACATGGCTGTATTAATGACTTTCTTAAAACCCGGTGATAAATTTTTAGGATTAAGTTTAGCGCACGGCGGACATTTAACGCACGGTTCACCTGTAAATTTTTCTGGTAAACTTTATGATGCAGTTGGATATGAATTAAATGAAGATACAGGTTTACTTGATTACAATAAAATTTCAGATCTTGCAAAAAAGGAACAGCCTAAATTAATAATCACTGGCGCAAGTGCATACTCCCGTGATTGGGATTATAAAAAGTTTAGAGAAATTGCCGATTCCGTTGGAGCATTTTTAATGTGCGATATGGCGCATCCAGCAGGTTTGATTGCAAAAGGATTGTTAAATAATC
>JBDTRQ010000488.1:0-2293 GCA_039931535.1 Ignavibacteriota bacterium | reverse complement strand
ATCGTACTCAAACGGTATTAACGAATATCTAAAAGAACGAAAAGGAAATTATGCTATTGAGTTTGATGTGCTTGGATATGAACCAGAACAATGGAAACCGATTCATAGTTTGATTGTAATAAAAATGATGGCATGGGAATTAAACATAAGCTGGTGGACTGATCTTTCTTTTGCAGAATTGATTCAGAAACTTGGCAAAGAAAAAGTTTTAGAAATTTTACCTGATTATCCTGAAAATGCCCCAACTATTATTGCAGATAATCTTAAATATCTTCCATCAATAAATTCAACACTTGCAGAAACCGATAAAGCTTTCCGGCAAATGATGGGCTGGAGAGGCACGCACATTGGTTCAAACAATTGGGTTGTAAATGCTAACAAATCTGTTTCCGGCAAACCAATTATTGCAAACGATCCGCATCTTGCTTTTAGTGCGCCGGGTAAATGGTATGCCGCTGTAATTAAAAGTAAAACTTGGAATGCTGCAGGAGTTACTTTGCCGGGCGTTCCCGGAATTGTAATTGGTAAAGGCGATAATATTTCCTGGGTGCTTACAAATGTTATGAATGATGATGCTGATTTTTATGCAGAAAAACTTGATTCATCTAAAACAAAATATTTTGTTGATGGTCAGTGGCAAAATCTCAAAATAATAAAAGACACAATAAAAGTTAAAGACGGAAAAGATCAGGTAATTACTATTAAAGAAACTCATCGTGGTCCGATCATTTCCGATATTCATCCATTTAAATTTATTTATAATAAAGATGATGAAAAGATACCACCAATCAGTATGCGATGGTCTGGCAATGATTTTAGCGATGAAATGCTTGCGTTTTATAAAATCAATAAAGCAAAAAACTGGAATGAGTTTCGTGATGCTGTAAAATATTTTGGGATTCCCGGACAAAATTTTGTTTATGCGGATGCGCAAGGAAACATTGGTTACATAATGGGCGCAAGAATTCCAATAAGAAACAGTAACAATCCAACCTTAGTTTTTGATGGAACAACTACTGAAAATGATTGGAAAGGATTTGTGCCAACGAAGGAAATTCCTGTTATCTTAAATCCTGCTGAAAATTTTATTGCATCAGCAAATAATAAAACCCTAAAGAATTTTAAATATCATATATCAAATCTTTGGGAACCATCATCCCGCATTGATAGAATTAGGGAATTATTAACCTACAAACAAAAACATTCTGCAAATGATTTTAAAAATTATCAGATGGATCAAACATCGCCTTATGCTCGAACTATCGTTCCATATATTTTAAAATCATTCGAAGGAATTAAAGTGAAAGATAAAAATCTAAATACTTCACTTGAGTTATTTGAGAAGTGGGATTTGGATTTAAACAAGTACAGTCAAACTCCCGCAATATACGCTGTGTTTTTAAAATATCTTTTAAAAAATATTTATTATGATGAAATGGGTGATGATCTTTACAATCGTTTTGTGTTTTTAGCAAATGTGCCATATAGAAGTTTGCTTCAGATTTTAGAAAAGCCAAACTCAATTTGGTTCGATGATGTAAAGACTAATAAACGAGAAACTCGTGAAGAAATAATTAGAAAAAGTTTGGCAGATGCACTAACATATCTTGAAGAAAAAAATGGAAAAGATTTAACTAACTGGCAGTGGGGCAGAATGCATAAAGTAACATTTAAACATGCTTTCAGCGGTAATTTTTCTTTGCTTGATCAATATATAAACATCGGTCCTAATGAAGTTGGCGGTGATGGAACAACAATTAATAACACAGAATATCCTTTTGCAAAAAGCATCGAGGATTATTCGATGTTTAGACACGATGAGTTTGATAATGTGCTCGGTGCTTCGATGAGATTTGTTTATGATTTTGCAAACCCCGATGAGTTCTATCTTATACTAACAACAGGACAATCGGGAAATGTAATGAGTGATAATTATAGAGACCAGACTCCACTTTGGCTTAAAGGAAATTATATGAAAATCAGAACGGATGAAGCATCTATAAAAAAGAACAGTAAAAATCTTTTAAGGTTTGTACGTTAGAAAAATTTTAAAGTCGTGTGATTGTTTTCTGAATATCGGTTGTAGGCAAACAGGTTCATTTAATCAATTCAAAAAATAATTGTAAAGATCCTGAACCAAGTTCAGGATGACTTATATTAACATCAATTCTAAAAGTATTATTATATTTGTTTTGTATTCATAAATAATTGAGAACGTATGAAAGTAATTGAACATTTAGAAAAAGCAAAAAATCCATTAATAAGTTTTGAACTAATTCCACCAAAACGCGGC
>JBDTRQ010000487.1:0-1960 GCA_039931535.1 Ignavibacteriota bacterium | reverse complement strand
AATTCTTTCATAAAATCAGTGTCAACATTTAGATTTTTATGATCAACTTTATCGATGACATGTTCGTGAATAATTTGTTTCAATTTTTTTAAATCAATTACAAAACCTGTTGCCGGATCAATATCACCGGCAACAACAACTTCTAAAGTATAATTATGACCGTGCCAATTTGGATTGCTGCATTTGCCAAACAACTCAAAGTTTTCTTTATCACTTAATCCTTCTTTAAATAATCTGTGTGCGGCAGCAAATGTTTCTCTCCTGGTTAGATAAATCATACTAATCTTTCAAAGCCTCTAGCACTTCTTTATTGTGCCCATCAACTTTTACTTTATTAAATATTTTTTTGATTTTCCCTTTTTCATCAATGATAAACGTAGTGCGCTCAACGCCCATGTATTTTCTGCCATACATACTTTTTTCTTTCCAAACACCATACTTTTCAACAACTTTTTTTTCTTCATCAGCAAGCAGATCAAATTTTAGTTTGTACTTTTCAGAAAACTTCTTGTGAGATTTTACTGAATCAGGACTAACACCAAGAATTACTGCATCAATTTTAGAGAATTTCGGAAGATCATCGCTAAAACTGCAGGCTTCCTTTGTACAGCCGCTTGTATCATCTTTGGGATAGAAATAAAGAACAACTTTTTGTCCAATAAAATCTTTTATAGATATTTTTTCATCATCTTGATTTTTTAAAGAAAAATCAGGTGCTTTTTTACCAGGTTCTAACATTAACATTTCTCCAAAAATAATTTTTATGCAAGTGCTTTTTTAACTGCTTCGTAGTTTGGTTCTTCGCCTGGGCTTGCAAGTACTTCAACATATTTTAAGATACCGTTTCCATCAACAACAAATGCGGCTCTTTTAGCAACACCCAAATAGTCAAATTTCCCTGGGGCAAAAACATCCAATACAACATCATAGGCTGCAATTACTTTTTTGTTAAAATCACTAAGTAAAGGAAAATTATAATTATTTTTTTCATGAAACATCTTTAACGAATAGTGCATATCAACACTAATTCCTAAAATTTGTGCATTAAGACCTTCAAACACTTTTACTTCATCTCTGAATGTGCACATTTCTTTTGTACAAACACCTGTATTAGCTCCAGGGAAAAATAGAACCACAACATTTTTGCCTTTGAAAGTACTTAAGGATACTGCTTCGCCATCTTGATTAAATAATTTAAAATCAGGGGCTTTGTCTCCAACTTTAAGTGCCATTTTTTACTCCTTGTTTTTTTTTAGGAAAGTTTTTTAGTTACAGTTCAATTTACCCAAAAGCGTTTGTAGTTTCAAGAATCAACATCACTTGCTGATATATCTAACAAATAAAATTTATAAAAGTTCAATTAGGTTAAAGTAAGCCAATCTTTTTTGTCCATTCTTTAAATCCATGTTCAAGCTGCTCAAAAGATTTAATTGCAAAAAGTACAGGCTGTAAATGCCAAACATCATATTGTTGTTTGATAATATTTTCCGGAACAAACTCTTTTACTTCAACATTGTTTGATAAAGCATTTTGCACTTCACCGAGAGATGAAACAATTCCTGCTCCATAAATTCTCATTCCTTCAGGTTTTCTGATCAAACCAAACTCTACAGTAAACCAGTGGAATGTTTCTAAATAAGTTCGATTGATTCCATCGGCTTTTAATGCAGCTTCACCGAACATCTGGTAAAAAGATGCAAAATTTTTATTTGTAAGCAATGGCATGTGTCCAAAAATATCATGGAACAAATCTGGTGCAGGTGTGTAATCAAGTTCATCTTTACCTCGAATATAATCTGTGGATGGAAAAACTTTATTACGAAGCAGTTCAAAAAAATTCTGTTCGTGGATTAAGCCGGGAACACGTGCTACTTTCCAGCCTGTTGAATTATAAAAAATATGGCTCAAATCTTTTAATGATGGAATACGATCTTTTGAAAGATTTAGTTTATTTGCTCCT
>JBDTRQ010000486.1:0-8929 GCA_039931535.1 Ignavibacteriota bacterium | reverse complement strand
GGAAATTCGTATAACACTAACGACACGCAATCTATTCGTCTTGTTTAACAATTATTTATCTTTTCCAATTGAAACGTTTGACCAATTGACCATTTCCAAGCGTCCATTTCTCGTTAAAAAAATGTCGGAAGTTGATTACAAAGTATATCGAAAATATTTTCTTTCACGAAGTTGAAACAAGTACATATCCATTGTTTGAGTTTCCACTTTATAGTTTAGCACTTGCAAGCAAAATGATTGAAGTTGCTGAATTTGAAAATTTAGATTTACTTCACGTACATTATGCAATTCCACATGCAACGTCAGCATATCTGGCAAAACAAATTGTAAAAAATAAAAAACTAAAAATCACCACAACGCTTCACGGAACCGATATTACTCTTGTTGGATTAGAGCCATCATTCCTTCCACTTGTTAAATTCAGTATTGAACAAAGCGATGGAGTAACTGCTGTATCAAGATTTTTAAAGGAAAAAACTTTAACAAATTATTCGATTGAAAAAGAGATAAGTGTTATCCCAAATTTTGTGGATACAGAAGTATTTAAAAAAGTTTCAATAGATGATTGCGCCTTTAGAAAACGTATCGCACCAAAAGGTGAAAAAATATTAGTTCATACATCTAACTTTCGCGCCATTAAAAGGGTTTCAGATACAATTCGTATTTTTAATATCGTACAAAAAGAAGTTCCATCAAAACTTTTGCTTGTAGGGGACGGACCCGATAGATCTGAATGCGAAAGGTTGACAAGAGAATTAAATCTTACAGACAGTGTAAAGTTCCTTGGCAAGCAGGATGGCTTAGTTGAAATTTTAAGTTCTTCGGATATATTTTTGATACCATCGCAATCAGAAAGTTTTGGATTAGCAGCGCTTGAAGCAATGTCCTGCGGGCTGCCCGTTATTAGTTCAAGCGTTGGCGGATTGCCTGAGTTAGTAAAACATAATGAGTGCGGATTTATTGCAGAGATTGGAGATGTTGAAAGAATGGCAAAATACACATTGGATCTTTTAACAAATGATAAGAAGTATGAAATTTTTTCTCAAAACGCACGAAGCAGAACAATAAACAATTTTGATAAATCAATTATCGTTCCTATGTACGAACAACATTATAAAGATATTTTAGAACAATAAAATGATTATTTACTGCGCAGGACCAATCAGATGTAATTCAACGTATCAGGAAAATTATTCTGAGATTGTTAGGATAGTTGAATCGATGGGGCATACCGCACTATCTGAAGTAAGTACAAAATTTAGTTCATCAATTCCGTTGAACGCAAAACAGATTTATACACGCGACACAAAATGGATTGACAGCAGTAAAATAGTAATTGCTGAGGTTTCAGGTCCAAGTCTTGGCGTCGGATTTGAAATTTCTTACGCACTGTTTGTAAAAAAGATTCCAGTACTTGCAGTTTATCACGATAAAGCTCCGCAGATTTCTTCAATGATTGCGGGCTGTCAAAATCCAATTTTTCAAGTAAGTAAATATTCAAGTGTTGATGATTTAACTAAGATTATTAAGGATTTTATAGTTACTAACGGCGGCAATTGAACGAAAAATTATTTATTGAAAATTATTTAAGTAAAATTTTTTCCGCTGGAATCAAACAATTTCCGATCCATTTTATTGATGAATCCCAACTCGATATTATTTCCATTCCCAAAAAAACTTTAGTAATTGGTCAGGAATTTTTTGGCGCTTATGAAATAATAACAACTGATGGCGAGTCTGTTTATCATCCATCAAATTATGATGAAGCAAAGTTTATAGTTTACAGTTCAAAAGAACGAAACGGCAAAACATATATTCCAAAAGACAAATCTAAAATTAAATCACTTGTAGATGCTTACAATAATTATTTAGATGATATTCTTAATCAAATAAAAAAAGATTATAAAAAGAATTTTTCGGATGGAAAAAACATTCACGCTGTTTCAAATAAAATCTTTCAAAAGCTAAATCTTATCAGGTATTAATTTTGGCAACTGAAGTATCACAAAAAATATACGATTACTTTTCAAATCTTTACGGTAAGGAATCAGCCGATAAATATTTACAATTTATTGAACAAGATTCTGCGCAATACATCAGAGTTAACACTGCTAAAATTTCTCGTGATGATTTATCCAAATTACTTTTCGAGAAATATCAAATAAAATGTTTGCTGATAAATCATTTTGAAAAGGTTTTAAAGATTGTTGAGGGTAATGAACGAATAGGAAAAACTTTTGAACATGTTATGGGATTCTATTACATCCAATCACTTTCATCTATGATGCCGCCGTTGATTTTAAACCCAACAAGCGATGATATTGTACTTGATCTTTGCGGAGCGCCAGGTTCTAAATCAACACAAATTGCAGAGATGATGGTCAATCGTGGTGCGCTGTTAATTAACGAAGTTGATAATGAAAGAATTAAATCTTTAGTTTTTAATCTTGAGAGAATGAATGTAATAAATGCATCAGTGATTCATTCTAAAGGTGAAGTACTTAGTAAAGTTTACGATGATTATTTTACAAAGGTACTTGTTGATGCGCCTTGCAGCGGGCTTGGAATCATACAAAAAAAAGGTGAAGTAAGTAACTGGTGGTCGCTTGATCACGTTGATAGATTACAGCATTTGCAAATTCGTTTGCTTATCGCTGCAATTAAAATGGCAAAAGTTGGTGCAGAAATTGTTTATTCAACTTGCACTCTTTCGATTGAAGAAAACGAATTGGTGATCGATAAAATTTTAGAAAAGTATCCTGTTGAATTATTGGAGATAAGTTTGCCAATTCCCTCTCGCGCAGGGTTTACCGAATATGATGGTAAAAAATTAAATCCCGAACTAAAAAAAGCAATTCGCATTCTTCCCTGGGAAATTGATTCGGATGGTTTCTTTTTAGTAAAGATGAGAAAGGTTGATGTTACAGAATCTCCTGAAAAAGGGTATGCAAGAGAAACAGAAAATAGAATTGTAAAAAGCAATCATAAAGAAATACAGCAGTACTTAAATTATATCTCCGAACATTTTGGTGTTGATAGAAAAATATTAGATGAGTACAAATATATTTTTAGAGGTAAAGATATTTTTTTTGTTGTTCGTGATTGGGATGAAGAAAATATCGGGTTGTTCAATCGAATAGGTTTGAAACTTGGTACGCTTGATAAAAAAGACAGGATAACTTTTAATTCACAAGCAGCACAAGTTTTAGAAAAACATATAACAAATTTTATCTATCAAATAAAAGATGATGAAGAATTAAAAAATTATTTAACAGGATGGAAGATCAAAGATATTGATATTCCAATTGGGCAGTATGTAGTTAAATATAATAACTGGGTTTTAGGAACCGCAGTAATGACTACGGATGGATTAAAGAGCAGATTCCCCCGCACAAAACGTACACAAAAATTTGCGTTTTAAATTTTTACTTGAGCAGCAGCATTTTTTTAGTTGAAATAAAAGTTCCTGCAGTTAGTTGGTAATAATAAATGCCACTCGAAAGTTTACTTGCATCAAAATTTAAGTCATATGTTCCAGCAGGTTTGTATTCATCTACAAGAGTAGCAACTTCATTTCCGAGAATATCAAAAACTTTAAGTTGTACTCGAGACCCTTCATCCCTCGTCTCCGCTCGGGATGACAAACTCAGGGTGACATTTGGGATGGTATATTTTATTTTTGTACTTGGATTAAATGGATTTGGATAATTCTGGAATAATTGAAAATCTGAAACGATAGTATTCTCTGTTTCAACATTGTTTGGAGTAACAGGACTAAGTTTTAATGTCCCATTATTTGGGATAACTTTAGAAAGCACAACTCTCCCAGAATCAGTTACCATTGTCGTTAATGTATCAATATTTCCATTTTGTTCTGATCGAACAAAATTCCAACTATCCGTAATTTTTATGTATGCACTTAACGGATAATTATAAATGGAATTATCTAAATTATTTGAAACATTAATTTCAATTAAACTGCTCGATGAAGAAATGATTTGATAAACTGAATTATCTCTTTCTTTAATATATCGGGTAATATTGCCAACAGTTTCAACCCATACTTCTTTATCTGATGATCTTGCCCAAAGAAAATCGCATAATGAAGTTAGCCATTCATTTGAAATAGGTTGATAAATTCCCTGTCCAACCAATTCTGGTAATTGAGAAAATGGAACAACCTCGTGAATTATTATCATTTCCCATTTATGATTATTAATTGCATTCTGAGTCCATTCTAAAAAAGTGTAAAGCTCATCAAGATCATCACTAATAGAATTCCTTGGTAAACTAAACTCTACAACTTTTGCTTTTAAACTAAACCACTGGTGCCCTGTTAAAGAAGAATCATTTGCAACTTGCCCAAGTGTTCTGCCGTTTTCATAAAATAAACTTGCTGCAGAATCAACAATAGTATTACGAACTGTATAAGGATAGTTTAAAGAAATACATTTTGCAGAGGGAATTCTTTGTTCGATAAATATTTTTGATTGATACAATTCATATAACAATGTGCTGTCATCATTAATATCGCCCCACGGAAGTGTAGTTAAATCATAATGATTCATAGTGTGTGAACCAATTTCGTGACCTTCGGAAGCAAGCGATTGAAAGCCTTGCCAGGTACCGTATCTCCAAATTGTTGGTTGATTATCTTCCACTAAATAAGGCGGCAGTACATAAAATGTTCCTTTAAATCCATATTGATTTAAAATCGGTCCAACATTTTCTGAATGAGTTAATAAACCATCATCAAAAGTTAGACTGAATGCACTTTGTCTGCCATCAGCATAATTAGCAAAACGCAGTGAACCATAATTCTGTGCGAATAAAAATTGTACAAAAACAAAAACTGCTATAAATATTTTTTTAATCATTTTAATATTTTATTTCTTAAGTAAAGATATTCTTTTTTGTGATTATAACTCATTCAAAAACAATGCCTTCAATCACAAATTAACACTTGATATTTGGCTCTAAAAAGCTTAGAAAAATTATGTCGTGAATTATTTTGATAATTACTAACTTGCGCAGTCTTTTTTTGATAATTAAAAATATAAAAATGTTAAAACCAAAATTATTCACAACTCTTAAAGATTATAATTCAAAACAATTCTTAGCAGATTTATCCGCAGGTGCAATAGTTGGTATTGTTGCACTACCTCTTGCAATTGCATTTGGTATTGCTTCAGGTGTAACTCCGGAAAAAGGATTGATCACAGCCATTATAGCTGGATTTATAGTTTCATTGCTTGGCGGCAGTCGTGTACAAATCGGCGGACCTACGGGTGCATTTATTGTAATTGTATATGGAATCGTTCAGCAGTATGGAATGAACGGACTTATCATTGCAACCTTGATGGCGGGAGTTATTCTTGTGATTATGGGTCTTGCACGATTTGGTTCTGTTATTAAATTTATTCCTCATCCTGTTGTTGTTGGATTTACAAGCGGCATTGCATTACTAATTTTCTCAACTCAAGTAAAAGATTTTTTTGGATTAGCGATTGACAAAGTTCCTTCAGAATTTTTTGATAAGTGGATTGAATACTCATTTAATCTTTCTACTATAAACTACTACGCATTTGGAACCGCTGCACTTGCGCTATTTATTATTTTAATCTTTCCAAAATTCACTCACAAAATTCCAGGATCAATTGTTGCACTCTTAGTTACAACAGCTATTGTTCAGATTTTTCACTTTCCTGTAGAAACAATCGGATCAAAATTTGGTGAACTTCCATCTGCACTTCCATCACCGGTTTTTCCTGTAATAGATTTTGAAATAATAAAAAACTTAATCGGTCCTGCAACAACAATTGCAATTCTTGCAGCGATTGAATCACTTCTCTCAGCCGTAGTTGCAGATGGAATGATTGGTGGTAAGCACCGTTCAAATATGGAATTGGTTGCACAAGGTGTGGCAAATATCGTTGTACCACTATTTGGTGGAATCCCGGCAACTGGTGCAATTGCGCGCACTGCAACTAACATTAAAAATGGCGGAAGAACACCAATTGCTGGAATTGTACATGCGATTGTTCTTTTATTAATAACACTTTTCTTTGGACAATTTGCAAAATTAATTCCTATGGCAACTCTTGCAGCGATACTTATCATAGTTGCATACAATATGAGTGAGTGGCGATCGTTTTTACAAATATTTAAAAGCCCTAATAGTGATATAGCAGTTTTGTTAACAACTTTTGGTTTAACTGTTGTTTTTGATTTAACAATAGCAATTCAAGTTGGAATGGTGTTAGCAGTTTTTCTTTTTATGCGATCAATGGCGATGGTTACAAATGTTGGAATTATTACACGTGAATTGACAGATGATGATGAAGAATCAATTGATATAAATGCAATACGGTTTAAAAAAGTGCCCGATGAGGTAGAAGTTTTTGAAATCAACGGACCATTTTTCTTTGGTGCAGTTTCAAAATTTAGAGACGCAATGCGAATTATTGAAAGTCCACCAAAAGTTTTGATAATAAGATTAAGAAATGTTCCTGCAATGGATGGAACTGGAATTCATGCACTTGAAGAAGTTTATCATGAATCAATTAGAAAAGGTACTCAATTGGTTTTATCGGGCGTACACACACAGCCGCTAATAGTTTTAGAACAATCCGGATTTTTAAAAATAATTGGTGAACAAAATGTTCTGGGTAATATTGATGATTCGTTAGATCGTGCAAGAGAGATTTTAGGTTTATCAAAACTTGGCAGACCCGATGATTTTAAACCTACTGTTAAGCGAGATAAAAATAAGTTATAATGTTTTCCGTATCGCTGTTCTCGTTTATCGGTAGGCAGGATCTCGAAAATATTAACTATCAAAAAAGTCAGTTCAAATATCTTTTTAAATATCTTCCTGTCCAGGAATTTTCATTTTCAACAATTTCTTCCGGAGTTCCAACTGCAACAACTTCTCCGCCTTTATCGCCAGCTTCAGGACCAAGATCAATAACATAATCCGCACATTTAATAACATCTAAATTGTGTTCGATAATTACAACAGAATTATTTCTTTCAAGCAGAAGCTGAAAACATTTTAACAATTTTGAAATATCATGAAAGTGAAGTCCAGTTGTAGGTTCATCAAAAATAAAAAGTATATGTCGCCTGTCTCTCTGCGAAGTTAGATATGAAGCAAGTTTTATTCGCTGTGCTTCTCCACCCGACAAAGTATTTGAAGGCTGACCAAGTTTGATATATCCTAATCCAACATCTGCAAGCACCTGTAATAGTCTTACAATTCTATCGTTACCTTCAAAGAATATTAATGATTCATTAACGGTCATATCAAGAACATCAACTAAATTTCTTCCACGATAAGTAATCTCTCTAATTTCTTTCTTGTAACGCGTACCATTGCAATCATCACACTCAAGATAAAGATCAGCAAGAAACTGCATCTCAACTTTTATGTAGCCATCGCCTTGGCAAGTTTCACATCTTCCACCGGGAACATTGAATGAGAAAAATCCGGGTTTGTATCCGCGTGCTCTTGCTTGGTGTGTTGATGCAAATAAATCACGAATAAGCTCAAAAGCTTTTATATAACTGATAGGATTCGATCTTGGAGATTTACCAATTGGTGATTGATCCACAATCACAACATCATCAATATATTCACCGCCTTTTATCTCATCATACTTTCCAATAAATGATGGAGCGTTGCCGAGATACTTTGCAAGTCCTGCATAAAATACATCGTGTATAAGTGTGCTTTTACCTGAGCCGCTTACGCCGGTTACAACAACAAATTTGTTTAAAGGAATTTCGAGCGTAAGATTTTTTAGATTGTTTTCTTTTGCGCCAACAATTTTTATTGATTTACTTCTGCGTTCATTTCGTTTTTCCGGAATTGGAATCGATAGCTCGCCAGAAAGATACTTACCTGTTAATGAATTTTTGTTTTTTATTATTTCATCATAATTTCCAATCGCAACAATTTCACCGCCTTCAATTCCCGCTTTCGGTCCCATATCAAAAATAAGATCGGCTTCTTTCATCATGTCTGCATCATGCTCAACAACTAAAACGGAATTACCAATATCTCGAAGATTTTTTAAGATGTTTATCAGTTTTGCATTATCACGCGGATGCAAACCAATGCTTGGCTCATCCAAAACATACAAAGTACCAACGAGTGCAGAACCGAGAGATGTTGCAAGATTAATTCTTTGTGTTTCTCCCCCAGAAAGTGTGTTGCTGTAACGATCCAAAGTTAGGTAACCTATGCCAACATTATTTAAAAAAGTTAATCGTTTAATTATTTCTTTAAGAACTCTTTCCGCAACGCTGTAATCATAATCAGAAAGTTTTATTTCTTCAAAAAACTTTAGCGAGTGTTCGATCGGCATTTGTACAATTTGATGAACTGATTTGTTATCAACCTTAACCTGCAGTGCTTCTCTGCGTAAACGAGAGCCTTTGCAGGCAGGACACAATGTATAGCCGCGATATCGGCTAAGCATAACACGAACATGAATTTTATAAGTTTTTCTTTCAAGCTCTGAAAAGAAATGATCAAGACCTTTGTACTTGCCAAATCCTTTTTTTACTAATGATAATTGTTCTTCTGTCAGTTGTTTGTATGGAACGTGAATTGGAAATTTAAAATCACGTGCACTCTGAATAAGATCACGTAGATATGAACTGTACTTTACACCATGGTATGGGGCAATTGCACCATCAGCAATTGTAAGATTTGGATTTGGGATAACAAGATTCATATCCACACCAATTATTTTACTAAATCCCTGGCAAACCGGGCAGGCTCCAAATGGATTGTTGAATGAAAAAAATCTTGGTTCAGGTTCTTCATATCTTACACCGCAGCATTCATAAAATTTATTAAACTCCTGCTGTTCGTTTGTATCAGCATTAATCAGAACAATTCTATTTTCACCCTCTTTAAATG
>JBDTRQ010000485.1:0-13486 GCA_039931535.1 Ignavibacteriota bacterium | reverse complement strand
CCAAAAGTTTTGCAACTTCCTGTACACTAAATAAATCTTTCATAAGTTTTTCTGAAATAGTGAAACTAATTTCACTGCGAATTTAAGTTATTAAAACGATAGTTTCAACGAGGGCAATGGAAAGTTATTTGAGGTAAAATTACGAAATAGAATCATCTCAAATTTAAACTTACCGTTACAATAACATTAACAAATTATTAAGCCGTTAAACTTCACTTCAGCAAAATCATACTTTTTGAATAAGTAACTCCATTAACTTTAAGACTATAGAAATATACTCCGCTTGAAAGCCCATTAGCATCAAATCTTACTTCATAGCTGCCTGCCGGTTTTTCTTCATTAATTAAAGTTGATACTTCCCTCCCAAGAATATCGTAGATTTCCAGCGTTACAAATTGCTTACTGCTTATTGTATATTGAATACTGGTTGTCGGGTTAAATGGATTTGGATAGTTCTGATAGAGTACATAATCATCGGGCAGCGTTGTTACTTTTTCATTTTCAACATCGGTAATTGGTGAAAATAGATTTTTATAAAAAGTAAAATTGCCATTGTATTCTGCAAGTATCATATCTTTTCTTCCATCACCATCAAAATCAGCAAAAGCGGTATGCGAACTTTGATCAACTTCAATTCCGGTAAACATTGAATCTGCTCTAACCCAGACTGGCGTTGTTGCGGTTCCATCGTTTCTATAATAAGTAACAGTGCCCCACAAACTACCATTAGTTAAATCATAGTCGCCATCATTATCAATATCTGCAAGAGTTGGAGTAGTATAACTTGGAAATGCGATTGATGAAAAAACTGTTGTGTTAAGAGTAAAAACATTATTTCCATCATTTGTATAAAATACTGTTGAGCCTGAAGTTTCAGCGCCAACAAGTAAATCAAGATCACCATCATTATCTATATCCGCAAAAGTTGGTCGGCTTCTGTATCCAACATCAATAGAACTAAACATTGTAGTGTTTTGTGTAAACGTTCCGTTGTTATTAACGTAAAGAAAAACCTGTCCGTTATCTGCACCGGAAACTATATCATAATCACCGTCGTTATCAATATCTACAAAAACAGGTGCGCTGTATGAAGTAACTGTAAAATTAGAAAAAGGTGTTGTTGTAATCAGATTAAAACTTGGTTTTTCAGATGTTCCATCATTTCTGAAGTAATAAAATTTTCCATCCCACATTCCGCTTAATAAATCATTATCTCCATCGCCGTCAAAATCTGCAAGCGAAACACTTCCGCCGCTTCCACGTAGTTTTATGATTTTAAAGTAATCAGGATAGTATTGAAAAGATGGAGATGAGGCAGTGCCAATATTTCTATAAAGATACATGATTCCATCAGTCGTTCCGTAAACAAGATCAAAATCACCGTCGTAATCTATATCAACTAAATCAGGATTTTTCCAGTAAGTAGTTGTTTCAACTCCGTTAAAAGTTGTTGAGTTTTGTGTCCAGATTGGATTTTGATTAGTTCCTGTATTTTTAAAATAAACAAATGTTTGCAGATCTCTTCCGAAAAGCAAATCATAATCTCCATCATTATCTAAATCTGCAAAAGTGGGATAGGAGTTTAAACCTATATCAGGAATTCCCACAACTAAAGTATTATCAAATGTAAATTGTGGATTTGCTGCCGTGCCTGTATTTCTAAATCCCATTGTTATTCCTGCATCCGGTCCGCCCAACAATGACTCACCAATTCCAACATATAAATCTAAATCACCGTCACCATCAATATCAACAAAAGCCGGCTGAGGATCGGTTCCGATTAGAGTATTAACATCTGTAAAAACTGTATCTACAGAAACAAAATCCGGCGAAGAAATTGTTCCGATATTTTTATAATAACGCAACCCATTATAACCGCCAATAACTAAATCCAGAACACCATCCCCATCTAAATCGATAAGAGTGGGATAAGCAGCATTTGTGTGTGTTTGTCCAGGTTTATAAATACTTTGGAGTACAGTTGCATCGTTGGTATATGTTGAAGGAAATTGATTAGAATTGCTCCAGAAAAAATCTGCAACGTAATTAAGATTGCCAATAATTAAATCTATGTTACCGTCATTATTTAAATCTGCAAATTCCGGGGCAGAAAAACTTTTAACCGTTACACCCGAAACTGCAAAAACAGAATCAACTCTTAACCAGTTTTGAGCAAAAAGATTTGTTGATATAAAAACAATAAAAAGTAAAAGTATTTTTTTCACAGCGAACTCCTAAATTGATAATAATAATAATTGTAAAAATACGGAATGTTCTTGTTAGGAGGGTGAGCCGTATTAAAATTATTGTGATATTTTAAGTGGGCAGTTTGCCGCTTCTCCGCCTTCGTGGATTGAATTTGCAACCTTCGGGTTATGAGATTCGATATTTCACTATTTTTTAAAGAATTGTAGGCTTTTCATTTATCAAACATACCCGATGATTTTAATTCAATTTACAAATGGTTTTTTATTTCTCATTTCTCTTAACTTCTTTCCTCTCGTTTTCTTATTTTTCATTATTCAATAATCATTTTAAGGGTATCTTGCTGATGTCCTCATTACAAACCGCATTCAAATCGATCTCTGATTTAGTAAAAGATTTTAAAGCTAACGAAAAATTTTATTTAAGTTCAAATTATTCTGAAGTTACTGAGGAAGAAATAAAAATTGTAGAAGAGTCAAGATTCAATGAAGAAAGAGATCAATACTAAGAATTGATTACTGATTAAAAACACAAAAGGTAAATCATATGTCAGACTGCATATATTGTGGAAAATCCGCTGGATTGTTTAAAGAAAAACACAAGGAATGTGAAAAAGCATTTCAAACAGGTAATGAAAACATCCTAGAACTAATTTCAATTTACCCTAAAAATGAAGATTCATTAGAAGACTTTCAAAATAAATTAAGTGCTATTTGTCCTAAAAGTTATATATCGGAAGAAGTTAAAAATGAAACCATTCTTAAGGGAATGCTAACTGAGTTGGGAAATTTTATAAATCAAAAAAAGATTGATCTCATACAATTAAAAAAGTTCTTTGAACTTATTTATTATCTAAATTTAAAAAATCAACTCAGTAAAAACGTTTCATATATAAATCTAATTACTTTTATTTCTGAAAAAATTTCTGACCTCATATCAGTCAATTTTTTTTCGCAAGAAATAGTCAAAATTGAGACTGATATTAATCTTGTTTGTGGACAATTAAGATTAGATTCTTCGTTTAAAAATACAACTCTAATAAAATCTTTGGAAAAAGCTATTTATAAATCATTAGATGATGGCGTTATTACTGAAGTGGAAGAAGAATCAATTAAAGAATTTATTGATCACTTTCAATTATCAGTTGATAAATTATCAAATAGTAAGGCATATTCTAAATTGGTAAAAAGCCTTATTCTTAGAGACATTTTTAATGGAAATTTGCCTAAAAGAATACAAATCACTAACCAAGTACCCTTTAACTTGCAAAAGAATGAAACATTAATTTGGTTAATAAATGGGGTTGATTATTATACAGATAAGGTTCGAAGGGAATATGTTGGCAGAACACAGGGTGTGAGTTTAAGAATTGTGAAAGGGGTATATTATCGTTTAGGAGAATTTAAAGGACATCCTGTTGATACTGTTGAAAAAATATATTTAGGTAGGGGTATTTTGGGCTTCACTAATAAGCAGTTATATTTTTTTAATTCACAAACCAGCTTTAGAATTCGCTATGATAAAATCATATCAGTTTCCCCAAGCTCTAATGGTTTTACAATTATTAAGGATGGTGTTACAGCTAAACCCCAAGCCTTTATAGATGGTGATGGTTGGTTTTCTTATAACCTTATAACAAATCTTTCACAGATAGATTTAAAGTAGAAATTTTAAATTATTATAAACTCTACCGTTTGTGTTAACTAGCACTAAAGCGCCATTCCCAAAAGAACCCGCCTTACTTGTCTATATACACCCGTATTTTTCTAATGTATTAATTATTTAGATGGATGTAAAAGAATTTGAATTTGCTCGAAAGTTCCTTGATTAAATTACTTAAAAAACAAATAAATTTAATAAGAAGTGTCCTCATTAGTGTCCTCAGAAAAACAAAAATGCAGTCGAAGGATATTGTTACTCAACAATTTATTGCAGTTGACTTTAGTCAACTGTTAGAGATAATAAAATTTTTACTGGCTTTAGCCACATCTATATGCATACAATGCGACTAAAGTCAAATAATATATCTTAGTTGACTAAAGTCAACTGCAATAGAAGAAAGAATTTAAGTTATGCAACACGCTCATAAGACAGGTTTTTTTGCTTTAGTAGCGGGGGCAGCTCGCCGCTCCGCCGGGGCGGAGGATTGAACCTACAATTATTAATTTTACTATTTAAAAATAAAAAACCCCACGCTTTGCGTGAGGTTTTTCTTTAGTAGCGGGGGCAGTCTGCCGCGGCAGATTGAACCTACAACCTTAACTAATTTCTTTAAAAACAAAAACCCAGCCTGTTAGCTGGATTTTTTGTTTTAGTAGCGGGGGCAGGACTTGAACCTACAACCTTCGGGTTATGAGCCCGACGAGCTACCAATTGCTCCACCCCGCGATATAATCTCTATTTTTTAAGCGATAAACGCTGTTAGATTCTCAAAATTTAGTGCGCAAATATAGTCAATCACGTTTGCGATTGCAAGTTAACTACAAATCAACCATCTATATTATTAAAACTTGATGCAATCCCATCAATTGCCTGCGAACGAACGTGAATCTCGTTAAGTTTTTGGATGAGACTTAAAATCACTTTTCGTTTATCATCAACCAGACTTGTCATATATGAACTAACATCCGGCATATTACATTCATCCAAAACGCTTTCGTAAAATCTTACCATTGCTGTTTCTCTGCGCAAAGCTTCGTTTAAAGTTGCACAGGTATTTTTGCAAGCGTGTTGACATTTGATATCTAATTCAGCCATGGCTTATCCTTAAATTAAAATGATTGATTACGCTGATACGGTATCAGCAAGTTTTACTAATTCTCTTCCACGTAAAAGAGCTTGTTCGTTAACAGGAATTAAATTATGTCTGCGCTCTGGTAATGCTTTTTTTAAAGCTTCAATAATTGTTTCATTTTTTAGTATGGGACGCTTTTCTAAAAACGCACCGACCATAAACATATTTGCAACTTGTTTTGTGTTTAGTTTATCGGCTTCTTCGTTTCCGGCAATACAAACAATTTCAATATCGGTTCTCGTCGGTGGATGGACAGCAGTTGATTGTTCATAAATTAATAATCCGCCAGGTTTAATTGCCTTTTCAAACTTATCTATTGATGGCTGATTAAGAAGTATTGCTGTATCAAATACAGAAATCATTGGTGAACTGATTCTTGAATCGGAAACTATTGTAATACAATTTGCAGTTCCGCCTCTCATTTCAGGTCCGTAAGAAGGCATCCAGCTAACTTCTTTTCCTTCAATCATTCCGGCGTAGGCAATTAATCTTCCCATAGAAAGCACACCCTGTCCTCCGAATCCTGCAAAAATTATTTCGTGTTCTTTTGTCATTTTAGAAATCCTTTACTAATTCAGATTTAATTTTTTGGAACTTTCAAATCACCAACAGGATATACTGGAAGCATTTGTTCCTCAATATATTTTATTGTTTCTACCGGAGTCATTTTCCATCCAGATGGACAGTTTGAAACAACTTCTACAAAGCAAGTTCCTTTTTTCTGTTTCTGATATTCAAATGCTTTTAATAGTGCTTTTTTTAATTTTCTTACTCCACCCGGATTATGAACAATTTGTCTTGTTACATAATAAGCACCTGGTAATAAGCAAAGCATATCAGCAATCTTAAGCGGGTTACCAACTTGTGCGGCATCCCTTCCATAAGGAGATGTTGATGTTACTTGTCCAATCAAACTTGTTGGTGCCATTTGCCCGCCGGTCATTCCATAAATTCCGTTGTTGATAAAAAGCATTAAAATGTTTTCACCACGATTTACAGTATGAATTGTTTCTGCTGTACCAATCGCCGCTAAGTCGCCATCACCTTGATAAGAGAAAACATATTTATCAGGTAAAACTCTTTTAATCCCTGTAGCAACAGCAGATGCTCTTCCGTGTGCGGCTTCCTGCATATCAATATTCATATAATGATATGCAAAAACAGAACACCCAACAGGTGCAACACCGATTGTTTCTTCCTGTATTCCGAGTTCCTGTACTACCTCCATCAAAACTTTGTGAACAACACTGTGTCCGCATCCCGGGCAGTAATGAAAAGGAACATCAGTTAAAGTATCAGGTCTGCAATAAACCTGTTCATAAGTTTCATCAACCTGGGTTCCTAAATTTTCTTCATCTTCTAAATATAATTTTTCGTTCATTTACCTAACCTCTTTTTAAGAGTGTTTATTTGATTAAAATCTTTTTTTTAGTTGTCACGGACGATTCCGTGACATGTAAAATTTAGTCACGGTGCGACCGTGACTGCCTTATAATGACCATAAATAATGAATGAAACAAATAAACAAAGTATCAATGTCTTTTTCATCTTTAACCTTTCAAATTTTAATTAACCATCCAATTACTAAATCAATTCCAGCAACTAATAATGGATCTTCTCCGCTACGTATTATATCTCCAAATCTAAATATTAGACTTGTATTAAAACCAATATTTGTCTTAATGGTATATCCCAATCCACCTTCAAAATAGACCCCATTGATCCTCATTTGACTATTACCATTTCCCTTACTTATGACTCCACCAATATCAAAAAAATACATTGCCCCAGAACCAATATTCTCGTGCATTTGGATACCAGTGGATATAATATCTATATCAAATGAAGTTGGTAAAAACATACCCGTGTACTTAATTGTTAATTCAAATTTATCGTTTATGTAATAACCTGCACCACCTAATATCTTAAACGGAGGCAATCCAATTCCGAGGAATGGTTCAAAATAAATTCTGTTTTGCGATAATGTGTCTTGAAGTGTAATTGTATCTAATGTTTCTATTGAATTAATCTTAGATTTTTCAAATGTTTGCGCTCTACTAAAAAAACTTAAAGACATAAATATTATGAGTATAAATATTAACTTCATTTTATTTTATTTTTATATCATGGAATTGTTCATAATAACCTGGTAAACTATTCTTTGACGACATTAAGTGTTTCCTGAACTGATTCCATCTTCTTAAGAATATCTTCAGGAGATAAAATCATTCCGCCCATTCTACCGATAAAATGAACAGGAACTTTTCCTTCAACAGCAAGGCGAACATCTTCAACCATTTGTCCTGCGTTCATTTCAACAGTTAACATAAACTCAACTTGATTTGATAATTCTTTTAGTCTTTGGTAAGGATATGGATAAACGGTTATCGGTCTAAACAATCCAACCTTAATTCCCTTTTCACGAGCAAGATCAACAGTCTTTTGGCAGATGCGAGATGAAAGACCAAACGCAACTAAAAGTATTTCTGCATCTTCGGTTTGTATTTCTTCGTATCTAACTTCACTCTGTATTGCTTTATATTTTTCCTGCAAGTGAAGATTTACTTTTTCCATTTCTTCCGGCTGGATAAAAAGAGAAGTTATAACATTATGTTCTCTGTTTTTTGTTTTACCGGTTGTAGCCCAGGGTGCTGCTGTTTTAGGCAGCGAACCACCTTCAGGAAGAATTACTTTTTCCATCATCTGACCAAGAGCACCGTCTGAAAGAATCATAACCGGATTGCGATATTTTTCAGCTAACTTAAATCCATCAAAAACAAAATCCGCCATCTCCTGTACAGAAGCCGGAGCTAAAACAATAAGGTGATAATCACCATGACCGCCTCCCTTTGTAGCCTGAAAATAATCACCTTGCGAAGGCTGGATGGTTCCGAGACCCGGACCACCGCGTACTATGTTTGCAAGCAAGCACGGAAGTTCCGCAGAAGCAATATATGATAGACCTTCCTGCATTAAACTTATTCCTGGTGAAGATGAAGAAGTCATAACTCGTGCACCTGCACCTGCAGCGCCGTAAACCATATTGATTGAAGCAACTTCACTTTCTGCCTGAAGCACAACTGTTTTAAGTTCTTTTCTGTTTGGTACTTCGCGAGTTAAATATTCAATCACTTCTGATTGAGGAGTGATAGGATAACCAAAGTAAGCATCTATATCTGCACGAAGAGCGGCTTCGGCAAATGCTTCGTTACCTTTCATTAAGCGGGCTTCACCCGATTTTTTTTCTTTCTTTTCCATAAAAACCTTTTTGTAATTAATTAAACTTAAGCCTGTCCCAAGGACTCCTACTGGAGAACTTTTTTAGCAGGCTTTGGTTCACGGTAAACAGTTATCGCTGCTTCTGGACAAACAAGCGCACAATTAACACAGCCTGTACATTTATCATTAATTAGTTCAACAAAACGATATCCTTTATCATTAAAACTTGTTGATAATGCTAATCCTTCCTGAGGACATGCAATTATGCAAAGTTCGCAGCCTTTACAAACTTTGCCATCAATTATCACTGTTCCTTTTATCATTTTTTGTCTCTTTCGGATATTGGAATGCTTTTAATTATAGTCAAAATCTCAATCTTAATGCCATATTGTAAATGGAGTTAAAGCACTTAAAAGCGATTAAATATTGGGTGATTATCAGATTTAGGAAGCAAAAAAGAAAGGCTATTCCTATTTGTGAGAAGGATAGTTGATAGTTGGCAATAATTGAAGGATTTGGTAATCTATTTACTTGGTTGTCACGGACCATTCCGTGACAATATTTTCTTAAGTATCATTCAAGTCACGGTGCGACCGTGTCTTCCTAATATCTAATTTTATTCTATAATCATTAAAAAAGAATTGCCACGAGCTTTAGCTCGTGGGCATATTAAAAAACTAAAATGGACTTTAGTCCAAATGTTCTAATATTATTTTTGGCTAAAGCCTAATTTCATTTACAATTTATTATCCACGACTTAAAAGTCGTGGCAATTGTTTTAATTTAGTTCGTCATTGCGAATCCCGAAGGGGTGAAGCAATCTGACAGACCACTTCTCCCGATAAATCGGTATCGTGATGATAAAAAAGACTAAACTTCTCCACGCCAGTTTTGATTATGCGTTTTAAATTTTTCCATAATTAAATTGTAAAGTTCATCATCAAGCGGACCTTGTTCAATTATTTTTATGTTCGATTTTAAGTGCTCAATGTTTGTTGTTCCAACAATTGCTGTATCAACTCCATTGGCAAAAACAGAAAATCGCAAAAAAGTATCTAACCAATTTTCTTGTTCAGGTAAGTTCATGGTTTTCCAGCGGTGCCAATATTCTTCACAGTAATTTCCAGATGGTCTTTCTGTAAATCGCCACGGTGCATTTGCGATCGGACGTTTTCCAATTACACCCATTCCCTTTTCTTTTGCCTGTTTGATTGAACCATCAATATCAATTTGATCGCAAATGTTTACGGATGTTTGTATGCTGCCGAATGAATTTGAATCGACGGCAAATTGTAGTGCTTCGTTCTCTCCCGAATAAGCAGCAACCTTTATTTTTCCCTGTTCAATTATTTTATGCAATGCTTCAATCACTTCTCCTCGTTTTAAAACTTCTAAATCACAGGAATGTAAATGAACAATATCAATGTAATCAGTTTTCATCAACCTTAAAGCGTTATCAACTCCGGCTAGGATTATATCATAATTCCAGTTTTCATATCCTTCAATATCATATCCAACTTTTGTAGAAAGAATATAATCATTTCTTCTGTGAGAGATATATTTTCCAATTCGTTCTTCACTTGCATGGTACCCCCGAGCAGTATCGATAAGATTAATTCCTAAATCCAAAACAGTATTTAAGATTTTTTCGGAATCATTTTCAGATACAGCGTAATCACCAATTTCTCCCGCACCAAAACCAAGTGCGGAGACTTTTAATCCTGTATTTCCAAATTTTCTGTAAATCATAGTTTTTATTAAGAATTAAATCGTCACACTGAGCGAAGTCGAAGTGTGAAAAAAAATAATGCAATTTCATCCTTCGTCTCCGCTCAGGATGACCAAGTGTAATTAGTCTGTCAATTGAGATATATCAGTTGATTGATCCAATTCATCAATTATGTTTTCTGCTTGAAGAACTTCTGAGCAAGGGACCATTAGTTTTATTTCATTAATAAGATTACCTTTAGACATAATTCGCTCATCGATACCTTCCGCAAAAGAGGATGATGTTTTATCAAAAATAAATGTGTGCAGATTATTTTCATCAAGTATAGATTTTAAAAAATTTATACGTTGTTCATCTCGAGATCCAAACACACGCGCCATTCCTTCATAAATTTCATAATCAGAATGTTCGTTACATAAAAATATATTATTAACGCGCAGACCACATTTTTTACAATATGCTTGATGGCAGATTGCGCACACACCTTTTGCATCATCATCTGAATGATTGAAGCAGCTTGCATTATCAGCAAAGATAGTTCCGCATTTTCCACAAAATTCTGCGTCACCAGATATTTCTGTTCCACAATAATCACATAAAAGTTTTTCGGGCATTGTTCCTCCTGGTTGCTTGTCCGCCGCGGCGGACTGGGTACTTGATACATGATTCTTGATGCTTGATGCTTGAACCTAAATATTAAATCTATTGTTTTTCCAGCATCAAGGATCTAGTATCGAGTATCATTAAAAGATTTTTACAAAAATATTTATAACAAACGAAATTTACTCAACAGATAATCCGCCTCTATTATCTCTTGTCATTCTTGAGTAAAGGGAAAGGTTTGGATCAAATAAAAACTTTAGCCAAAGCTTAGTCCAAGATTTATGATAAACAAGGTTGTTATAAAACTCCGGTGCCGCTTCTTTTACTTTTGGAAGATTACTCCATGGAATTGATGGAAAATCATGATGCTCGTTATGATATCCAACATTAAGGGCAACTATGTTTAATGGACCATAATAGCTGTACGTTTCCTGCGGTGGAGCAATAAGAAAATGTTCTTGTATCCATCTTGCGCCGAGCGGATGAAATCCGATTGAAAAGAAAAAAGAGAAAACAAGATAAAGAAATGATGTCCAGCCAAAGAAAATTATAACAAGAGCATCAATTCCAAAAACAACTATCCAGTTAATGATTGTCCACATATTCATAAATTGAATTTCTTTTAAGCGCAACGTGCGTACTGCCTGAAACACCGGAAATAAAATTTCCCAAAGTGCTTTGCCAAAAAAAGAGTGTCCAATAATTTTCGCTTCCCACTTACTTGCAAGATCGGCATCAAGATAATAATCACCCTGAAATGAATGATGCTTTAAATGATAACTTCTAAACGAAACAGAGCTTGGTAATACGTTTGGAATATCCGCAATAATTCCTGAGATATAATTCATTGGTCTGTTCTTAAAGATAAGATTATGCGCTGCTTCGTGAATTAAAACATAACAAGCATGATTTGCAAAAGCCCCAACTAAAAATGCAGTAATCAGCGCAAGCCACCACGGCTGCGAAGAAAGTAAAAAAGCAATTGTGATTTGTAATCCAACAACAAAAAGTACTATTAAAAAACTAAAAGGATTTCTTCCAATATGTTCTCGAACTTCAGGATGCGCTTTTAAAATTGCACGCGTTCTTTCTTTGTGTGGTTCGGGTGTGTTAGAAAACTTAAATTCATTTTTTGCAGTAGTCATTTGAGCTGCCTTTATTTTATTTGACACTTCAACTGCACAAAATTACGATAAAATTAATTGAGATGTTATTGCAATCGAATGTTATCACGAGTTACCAATAAAGTCGATATTTTTTTTTATAACAAGAATGACTAAACTGTCATTGCGATGGCGCCTGCCTGCCGGTAGGCAGGATTAGCCGAAGCAATCTACTTTATTATTGAGATTGCTTCACTCGATTTCGTCGCGGCGAATCGTTCGCAATGACTTTGTGGATAAAGAATAAAACAAATTGGGCTTTAGCCACATCAACAAAATAAAATATTTCACTCGCACGAATGGATTCGTGCGTTACGGTTTAAGAGGCAAAGTAATTTTTACGTAGGTTCCGGGATATTTATTTGTAGAAAGATACGATGGACTTTCAACATTTATTGTTCCACCGTGTCTTTCTACAATTTGTTTTACTACTGATAAACCAAGTCCCGACCCTTCAACTCCGATTTTTTTAATATTACTAGCTCTAAAGAAATCAGTAAATATTTTATCGATTTCTTCTTTGGGGATTCCAACTCCGTTATCACAAACTTTAATTACTAAATCATTTTTATCTTTATCGATATTTATCTCAACCAAACCATCCATATTGTTATACTTAATTGCATTGCTAATAATATTTGATAATGCAATCTGAATCAAAAATGGATCGCCTTCAATCGCATGTTTTTCTTTCCAGTTATTTTTAAGTGAAAGTTTTACTCCCTTTGCTTCTGCATTAACCTTTCCAACCTTAATTGCTCTTGCCAGTATTGATGTAATATCAACTTGCTCTTTAATAAATGAATCTTCTAATCTGAGTTTAGAAATTTTTAATACATTATTTATTAATTCAATTGCTTCATAAGATCTTTTTCTTGCACGTATAAGTTTTTCTTCAACAACTTCATCTAACGGACCAAGAAATTTTTGCAGAATTAAATCTAAATAGGAGTGAACTGCTGCAAGCGGAGTTTTTATTTCGTGCACGATGCCGGAAATGTATTTTTGTTTTTCTTTTTCTGAAGCGTTTATTTTATCTATGGATTCAAGCAATTGCTGTTCGCGAATATAAAGTTGATTTGCCATCCTATTTGCAATCAGCACAACCATATCAACAAGGAACGCAAAACTAACATTTATTGCAAGCACATAATTAAATTGCTGATGCAGAGAGAATGGAAGAAAACCTATTATATGATGATGTGGTAATAACCCATAATATTCACCCACTGTAATTCCCCAAAACGCAAGCACAATAACTAAAGCAAAAGTATAGATAACAAATCCCGGTAAAATTAAACTGCCAACAATCATGTGGATCACAAAAAATAAAAGTAAAGGTGATTCAACACTTCCAGTAAAATAAACTATGAGCATAAGAGCAATCAGATCAAAAATCATCTGAAGGATTGATAAGTGCAGTGGATTAAATTTATCCGTATCATTTTTAATAAACTGCCTGATGTAATGAAAAGTAAGATTATAGATTAGAATTGAAAAAGTAATTATGAACAGTGCTGTTTGCTGCATATCACCAAAAGTAATTTCTAAAAAGTATTTAGGAAATATTATAAAGAAGAGAAGCATTACAACTGCAGTATAGCGTAATTTTATAAACCAAAGATTTCTTTTGCGCAGGGTTAACCAAAATTCTTCGTAGTGTATTGCCCAAGCAGGAACTAATTCAAACATTGTTTTGCTTTTGTTTAAAAAATATTAAATGAGTCGTCCTAAAATAGGTTGACTGTTATTTAATGAACCTCTCTACGTAGT
>JBDTRQ010000484.1:0-4827 GCA_039931535.1 Ignavibacteriota bacterium | reverse complement strand
TGAAGTCTGTTTTACGGTTAAATAATTTTTGTTTGTTCAGAAGTAATAGTTTTTAATTCGTTAAGATGATTTCTGTACCAGTTTACTCCGCAATATTCTACATTTTTTTTTTTGATTTCGGGTTTACGTTCAAACAAATCCAAAATATCCTGCAATGTAAAATTAGGATTTAATGAATAAAGTTCATCATAAACATTTTTTATTAAGTTGTAATCTTTTTCATAATCAATTACAAAACGATGCGACATTGAATAGTCTAATCCGGTTTCCCATGCAACATTTCCAATTCTAAACTTATCAGGATTTTCCCAGATGTATGGAGTTGTATGTTCTCGCTCAAAATCTTTTTTTGTATTTTGCCATGCATTTTTAAGAGCTTCAAAACTCATAATTTCAACATCATTCCCATCAGGATATGATTGTGGATGAAGATTACTCACATAGTCATACTTATCAAGATTATCTAAATAAAATGTTAAAACTTTATCAATAATATTTGAATCAATCAAAGGACAATCGGAAGGAATTTTAACAACTGCATCAGCATTAAATAATTTTGCTGCTTGATAATGTCTATCAAGTAAATCAGTTGGATGACCACGATAACAGTTTAAATTATATTCTTTACAAAGTTCTTCAACTCTATCATCATTTTTATCTGTTGTTGTTGCGATAACAATTGTACCTTTTAATTTTGATGCTGCAACTCTTTCATACATTCGATAAAGTAAAGGTTTATCAACGAGTGGTAAAAATATTTTATTTGGGAGTCGGGATGAGCTGGTTCGAGCTTGAATTACAGTTACTATGTTTATTGATTTATTCAATTTTATTCGTAAAAACTTATTTAGCACGCACGAGTTTTTGTTTAAACAAATATTTGATTTCTAATTTTAAATCTTCCATATATTTGTTTTTTTCTTTAATTCTAACAACCGGTTTTGTTGATGCAAGTAATTCTCTTGCAACCTCTGCAATTGCACTTGCCGAAGTTCCGCTATTCTGAATTGGGAACAATCTTTTTATATCTTCTAAATCAATATTACAGTAAACATCTTTGCCAAGAGCAATTGCAGGAAAAATCGTACTTGAAAATCTTGTTACTAACACATCACAATTTGCAAGCATCGGATCAATACTAACTCCGTGATAAACCAAAGCTTCAGGTAAATATTTTTTTACTTCCGCTGTACGCTTTGTAATTATTTCATTTGGATGGAGTTTTACAATTACTTTTTTATCGCCTGCAATTTTTTTTGTGTTTAGAAGAAACTGTTTTCTGTTTTCATACTTTGTTGTTTCTCTAACATCTGAGGTTGCCACAAGAACAAAGTTTTTATGTTCGAATTCAAGATTCTTTAGTCTCTCAAAATCATCAAAGTTTGGAATACCTGTAACACGGATCTTTTGGGGATTTACACCTCTATCAATAAACTGCTCGCGGAATCCTTCCGAAGCAATGCAGAAGTAATCATACATGTGTGATAATCCGGTCATAGAAGTGCTCGCACACCAGCGACCAAGACCAAGAAATCTTGTTACATGATAACGCCAATCGGGCGGATCAGTCATTCCTTCTTGAACTAAAATCGTTTTAAACTTTTTTATACTTCTTGGAACAATCAAATCTTGAGAAGTAAAAACTAAATCGTAATCATCGTTTCTACCTTCAAAATCCAGCTTAAGATTATTTTTTTTTATGTACTCAAGAGTTTTACGCTTGAACTGTCCGCCCATAATTGTAAACTCAAGCATTTTAAGTTTTGTCATCAACCATAAAGGTCCGCTGGCAAAATAGGGAGTAAAATAGGCATCACATTCCGGTAGCTCTTTTGAGATTTTGTGCATAATTGTGGTTTGATTTATCGAACCACCGATAAATAGTATTTTGGGCTTGCTCATCTATATTTTACTAATTTTATTGACTTGATAATGCTAATAGAAAAATAACACATCGCAAATTTGCAAAAAAATCATTTAAAAAGCCTTAAGCAATCGTGATTATTGTCATATCCTAAAGGTACAAAAAATAATGACTAAAGTTGATTTTAGCGCCTAAAGCGGCGTTGTGCTAATTTCAATGTTTCAGTAAATTGCGATCAACAAAAGATAAACTAAAGGATTTTCAATGCCACTTCAGAAACCAAAAAAGCTAAATAAAAAAGATGTAATTGGTATTATTTCTCCAGCTTCGTCGCCTGACGAGTTTACAAGAGTAGAACGAGGAGTAAAATATCTTGAAGGTTTAGGTTATCGTGTAAAAGTGGGAGCAAATGTTGGAAAAAATCATGGATATCTTGCTGGAACTGACAAAGAAAGAGTTGATGATATTCATTCGATGTTTAAGGATAAAAATGTAAAAGCAATTTTTACTGTTCGCGGCGGTTACGGCGCTTTTAGATTGTTAGACAAAATTGATTATCGTGTTATAAAAAATAATCCTAAAATTTTTGTTGGATACAGTGAAATAACATCCTTACAAATGGCATTTTTTGAAAAAGCTGGTTTGATGACTTTTGCCGGACCAATGGTTGCAGTTGATTTTTATGATGAAATTAGTTCTTACACCGAAGAATATTTTTGGGAAACAATTACCTCAAACAAAAAACTTGGTAAACTAAAATTTCCTGAAAACCAAAAATTACCATATTTGCAAAAGGGAATTGCTTCCGGTAGATTGATTGGCGGAAATTTAGCTGTGTTTGCTGCTCTGCTTGGAACAGAATACTTTCCAAATCTTACAGGAAAAATTTTAATGATTGAAGACATTGGTGAATTACCGTATCGAGTTGATAGATTACTAAATCAATTGAGACTTTCCGGTACATTTAAAAAAGTTAAAGGAATTATTTTAGGTAGATTTGTTGATTGCCACGAGCATGACCCAAACAAAAAAACATTAACACTCGGCGAAGTTATTTCTGATTACGTTGCAACTTTAAAAATTCCATCAATCTATACATTTCCACACGGACACATAAAAGATTTTGTAACAATTCCATTTGGATTAAAAGTAAATATTAACGCAGCAAAAGGCAGTGTGGAGTTTATGGAAAGTGCTGTTAAATAGTTTCTTGTATAAACGTAAAATAATTTTTGCATTTAAAAAATAATTCCGTTTGGTAAGCTGCCTCTTCATCATCAAACATTGCCCAAACAGTTGAGCCTGTTCCGGTCATCATAGAATAGTTTGCACCGAAGTAAAGCATTTTTTCTTTAATCTTTTTGATTTCAGGAAAGTGATTAAAAACTATTTCTTCAAAATCATTACTTGCAAAACTCATAACATCTTCAATTTCAATTTTTGGTTTATCGATTAATGATTTCAAACTATTGTTTGGCTGCTTTGGTGTGATTAAACTGAAAGCCCATTTAGTTGCAATATGAATTCCAGGATTTACAATTAACAAATACTTTTTAATTCTAAAATTAATTGGAAAAAGTTTTTCACCTCTCGATTCAGCAAAAGATGGTGCAGGATTTAGAAAATATGGAACATCAGAGCCGAGTTTTATTGCTAAATCCATTAATCTATTTTTAGATACTTCTAAATTAAAAAGCTTTGCAAGTGCTAATAATGTTGAGGCAGTATTAGAACTGCCGCCGCCAAGTCCGGCACTGATTGGAATATTTTTTTTTAGATAAATGTCAACAGGAAGATGAATATCAAATTCCTTTTCTAAAAGTTCTTTTGTTCTAATGATCAGATTAGTTTTATCTTTATTCAGGTTTCCATCATTACTATTAAAACTAAACTTATTTGATTTTTCAAATTTTATTTCATCATAAAGATTTAGCGGATAAAATATTGTTTCAAGATTATGAAATCCATCATCTCTTTTATCAATAATATTTAATCCAATATTAATCTTGGCAGGAGATTTTACAATAATTTCATCCATCTATTAAGCTTTTTAATTTCTTTGTATGTTCCGGAGAAGAACCGCAGCAAGAGCCTATAAAAGATGGATTGTAAGCAAGATATGGTTTTACCAATTTTGCATATTCTATTGGAGAAACTGCACATTCAATTTTATTGTCTGTAAACTTTCCACTTCCGCAGTTTAGATAAAATCCCCAAGCTATTTCAGGTTTCAATCTACTAACAGCATTTTCAAACGCTTCAAATGTAATGCAATTAAATCCGATTGCAAGTGGATGATACTTTAAAACATATTCAATTGCATCTGTTAGATTTTCACCCGATAATAATTTTGGTTTATCTACAAAGAAAAAGTTCATAACAAAAGGAATATGATTTTCACCGCAGTATTTTGATATAAACTTTATCTCATCAAAATGGCTTTGAGTTTCATTCATTATAAAATCACATCCGCTTTCCATCAAAGCATCGATGTGAACTTTGTGATTCCATTCCAAATCTTTTTGAGAAATTTTTCGTTCAACCTGATAGCAATCTTCCGCAGGCGGGTTTGAACCAGCAATCAACACAGTGGATTTTCCACGAGCACGTTTTGCAAGTTCTACTGCATTTGAAACACTTCCAACGATATCTGTAACTCCTGTTGAGATAAGAGCATACGGGTTAGTTCTAAAAGTATTTGTTGTGATAATATCAGCACCCGCTCTGATATAATCTTTGTGCAAAGTTATTACTTCATTTTTAGAATCATCATTGGCGGTTGCACTCCAAATCCGTTTGTTTGGTGTAAGTTTTTTCTCTTGTAGAATACTTCCCATAGCGCCATCTAAAATTAATGGACGCTTTAATTTTTTTGCCCTTTCAAAAACGTTGTCGCGTTCCTGCACTTTTGCTATATCAAAATCTTCAAAATATTTTTCCGTTTCAATAATCATTCTGTTAAG
>JBDTRQ010000483.1:0-6225 GCA_039931535.1 Ignavibacteriota bacterium | reverse complement strand
GAAGAAACTATTTTGGGTGGTCTTTTTGTTACTGAGCAGACCATTGTCAGAAATGGTATTCCAATTCTTAAAGATCTTCCATGGTGGGTGTTTGGTATAAGATATTTAACCGGTTCCGATCAAACTGTTGATAGAAAGAAGGAGTTGGTTATACTGCTTAAGACTGAATTAGTACCAACTCTTCAAGAGAGAATGGAAAATCCGATTAAAAATCCTCTTAACACAGAGATTACCAATCAGAATGATAGAATTAAATATCATCAGTTAGAATCTAAAAGTTCACAATTTAATCAGGATAAAGAATAGCCAAATGCAGTCAATTCTAATTGTTGATGATGATATAAATCTTTGTACTGTTCTTAAAGAAGAGCTTGAAGAAGTTGGATATAATTCCAACTTTGTAAACAGCGGGTTTGAAGCTTTGGATTTCCTAAAAAATAATCCTGTTGATTTGATTTTGCTCGATCTAAAAATGCCTGCTATGGATGGCTTTGATGTCCTAAAAGCAATCGAGCAAAATCAAATTAAAGCAAAAGTAATTGTATTAACCGCGTATGCAGATGTAAAAAGTGCTATCGATTCAGCTAAAATGGGCGCTACTGATTTTATTAGCAAGCCTTATGATTTTGATGAACTTCTGATAACCATTACGAAAGTTCTGCAAAGAGAATGATGATTAATGAAAATAAAACACCGAATAATTCTTGTTAACTTGCTAATAGTAGCAATTGTGCTTGGCAGCTCTGCAATTGCTTTCTATACCATAATGTACAACACACTAACTGCCCAACAATCCAAAATCATTCTAAACTCCTCTAAAAACTTTATTTTTACTTATCGTTCTTTTATTGATGATATGGATGCGGAATTTTGGACTGCAGCGAATAATAATCCTGAACGCTTATTTGAAAAGCCGCTTACTGCTGGAAACATAAATGATTTTTACTTGGAAGCAAGCACTGCAGATTCCTCTCAAATAACTCGTTACTTGTCTAAAGATTTTGTACAAATACCAAAACAAAATTTTACGATTGATGAATTTATACAACTGAACCCTTATGTATTAATTAATCTAAAAAAAATAACTCCTGATCGTATTTGTTATTTCGGTAAAATAATCAGCAATTTTGTGCTTGATGATTTCTCTCAAAAAATTGGATCTGATGTTGCATTAGTGTGGGATAATTTAACTGCCGAAGTATCAAACTCTACCTTAAATTCTCAACATACTTTTCAATTAAGCAAAGCATATAATTACCTAAAGCAAAAAAGTGACTTAGATGTATTTGTTGGCAGCAGCGAAACATCGGATATAATTGCTACTTCTTATAAAATTGAAAAATTATCTAAATATGGTAATGATCTATCTTTTGTATTTTTCAAATCGCACAGCGAAGCAACTGATTTAAGAGAAACTTTAAGAAACATCTTAGTCCTTATTGGTGTAGTTGGAATTATTCTTGCCTTAATTCTAAGCTACGTTTTAACCCACAAATTAAGAGAGAGAATTTCCGATTTAAATTATGCAACTGCACAAACCAGCGCTGGCAATTTTGATGCACGAATAGAAATTAAAAGTAACGATGAGATTGGAAATCTTGGAAAAGCTTTTAATACCATGCTTGATGAACTTAAAAAAAATCAACAGGCAAAAAATGATTATTCTGAATTTATAACACTTATTAATCAGAACGCATCATTACACCAAATTTCTAATGCAGCACTAAATAAAATAATTAATACTTGCGGCTTTTTAGTTGGCGCACTTCATTCCATCGATGATGATGAAGTTAGCCTTATTTGTTCTTATGGATTAAGCAGTTCCAATCCACAAAGTGAACGGAATGAGTTCTATAAAAAGATTATCGAAACAAAACAACCAATCGAAATTTCTTCTGATAGTGCTTTGCCTTCTGTTAAAACTGGTACGCTGGACTTAAAGCTAAGTTATCTCTTACTGTTACCCGTTATTTACAACAATAAAGTGATAGCAATCCTTGAGTTGGCGTCGTTGCAAACACCAAGTTTAGATGCAAAAGATTATTTAGAAAAAATTAAAGATCAATTAGCAATTGGTTTAACAAATGCCAAAGCTGTTGTTCAGTTAGAAAATTTTGTTAATGAACTAAAACTGCTTAATGATGAATATCAAAAACAAAATATTCAAATCAAAAAACAGCACGATACTTTACTTGAAATGAGTAACCAGCTTAAAACCAAGGCTGAGGAGTTGGCAGTTCAAAAACAAAAGGCAGAAGATTCCACAAAATTAAAATCGCAATTTCTTGCAAGCATGTCGCACGAACTTCGCACACCTATGAATTCAATTTTGGGATTAACAGAATTAATTCTTGATAAGGCACAGCTAAGTCAAAAAAACAAAGAGCGATTAGAGGTTGTTTTAAAGAGTGGCAAGCGTTTAATGAGTTTGATAAACGACATTCTTGATCTTTCTAAAATCGAAGCAGGTAAAATGGAAATTCGTGAGGAAGACATTTTACTTGAAGAAATTATTGAAGATGTTTCCAACACTGCTTCCCCTCTTGCTCTTGGAAAAGGTTTAGATTTTAGTGTTAAAAGAAATTGCAATACACGATTTATAATCAATACAGACCGCGTAAGAGTTACACAAGTTTTGATAAACTTAATTGGTAACGCAATTAAGTTTACACAAAATGGTAAAGTTGAGTTATCAATTTCACTTAATCAAGAAAGAATGCTTTTGTTTTCTGTTAGTGATACTGGAATTGGAATATCTGAAGAAAATAAAAAAATTATCTTTGAAGAATTTAGACAGATTGATGGAACCACTACAAGAAAGTACAGCGGAACCGGTTTAGGATTAGCAATTTCTAAAAAAATTCTTGATTTAATCGGTGGAAAGATTTGGGTTGCAAGTATTGAAGGTGACGGCTCTGTATTTTCATTTACTATTCCTGTTAAGTATGAACAACAAAAAAGAAAAAATCCTATCCTGCCAGTAAACGTAGACGCACTTAGAAAGAATGCAAAAAATCCTGTTCTTATTATTGATGATGATCCGGAAGTTAGATACACAATTGGACAGTATCTGATTACAAAAGGATATGAAGTTATTTTTGCCGAGAATGGAGAAACGGGAGTAAATCTTGCCATTGATAGACAGCCTTTTGCAATTACGTTAGATTTACTTTTACCTAATAAAGATGGCTGGAGTATTTTAAAAGAACTTAAAGAAAATCCAATAACAAAAGATATTCCTGTTATTTTAGTTTCAATTATTGGCGATAAAAATGTTGGATATGGATTAGGTGCTTTTGAATATTTTGTAAAACCCATCTCTGCTGAAAAACTTTTATCTGCATTTACTAAATTAGAAACACTTGCAAAAAAAAGAATTCAAAAAATTGTTATTGTTGATGATGATGAATTAGAATTTGAAAAGTTTAAAAATGAGTTTAAAGATGATAACATCACGATAGAATACATTCAGGATAGTGAATTTGCATTTAACAAAATTGCAGAGGTACAGCCTGATTTAATTATCCTTGATTTAATGATGCCTAAAATTGATGGCATAACTTTATCACATAAATTAAAATCAAGCAGCAAGACAAAACAGATTCCAATTATTATTAGCACTGCAAAAGATCTTTCTGAGGAAGAACATTCTTCGTTAAAAGAAATTGTTGAAGATATAACAATAAAATCCAAAGGAAATCCTATAGATGTTCTTAAAACTGTTAGAGACAGAATAAAACTTCACGAAGAAGATGAAATAGTTCTATCGGATAATGAATTTGAAAACGGAAATAATTCTATTGACTTAAATGAAGAAGAAGCTGTTGGCGATTTTTACGGCGAAGTTTTAATTGTTGACGATGATGCAGATACTTTATTTACTTTGAATGAAATGGTACAAGCAACCGGCTGTAAAACACATTTAGCAAAAAGCGGTAAAGAATGTTTGAAGATTCTTGAAGGTATAAAACCTGATTTAATTATGCTTGATATTATGATGCCTGAAATGGATGGTTTTCAAACATTAAAAAATATCCGCAGTAATAGCGATTTAAGCAGTGTGCCAATTTATGCGGTTACTGCTAAAGCAATGGTTGGTGATAAAGAAATAATTTTAAAACATGGTTTTAATGATTACATCGCAAAACCAGTTAACTCAACAATTATTTCAAGTAAAATAGCTCAATTATTTTCAAAGATTAAATCCCGTTAAATATGAAAAAAATATTAGTAATAGATGATTTACCCGAAAATGTTTTTATGCTTCAAGATAGACTTGAACACGAAGGTTTTGAAGTTTTAACTGCTTATGATGGTTACACTGGAATTGATAAAGCACGGAATGATTTGCCTGATTTAATTTTGCTTGATATAATGATGCCTGATATTACCGGATTGGAAGTCTGTAAAATTTTGGCTATCGAACCAACGACGAAAGACATTCCAATAATATTAGTTACTGCAAAATCTGGGGCAGAAGATACAAAAGAAGGATTAGAAGCAGGTGCATTTGATTATATAAAGAAACCGTTTAATAGAATTGAATTGCTTGCAAGGGTTAAGTCGGCATTAAAACTTTCAGAAGCACATAAGCTTTTGCTCTCTGCAGAAAAACGTGATACTTACTTAGCCACAGTCGTAACGGCAAATCATAAAATAAAACAGCCACTTACATTGCTTAGTCTTTCTTCAGCCGCTATTAAACGGGAATTAAGCAAAGATGAAATTTCAAAGGATGGAATTTTAAAGCGAGTAAAGTACATAGATATCGCAGTTAAAGAAATTACTGATGTTCTAAATCAGCTTAACGCAATTAGAGAACCTGTACTATCAGCATACACAGCAAACATAAAAATGATAAAAGTAGAAGATGAACCAGGGGAAGAAAATAAAAAATCAGATTAGTCGTTTTATTGTATCTAACATAGTATCAAACTCATAAGGCTTCATAATTTTACTGTTTACATTATAGCGTTTCAAATCTTCATCATCAAATTTCATACTTCCGGAAGACAAAATAACGGGAAGGTTAAAATTCAAACTTCTTATTTTAGATATACACTCCAATCCATTCATTACTGGCATATTATAATCGATGATTAACAAATCTACTTTTAATTCTTCAGTTAAAACTGTAATAACTTCTTGCCCGGATTTAACTTTAATAACATAATATCCAGATGATTCAAGCATCTCTGTAAGCAGTTCGCTCAACATTTCTTCATCATCAGCTAACATTATAATTTTATCTGTCTCTTTTAGTTTATCAGATTTTTGCGGTTCAAAAACAGGAAGATAAACTTCAAAGGTTGTTCCCATTCCGTTTCGACTTGTAACGTCTATATGTCCTTTATGGGCTTTAATAATTCCATAAGAAACATATAAACCTAAACCAGAGCCAGTATCTTTTTGTTTTGTAGAAAAGTATGGATCAAAAATTTTAGAAATATCTTCTTCTCTAATTCCTGTTCCGGTATCGCTAACTGAAAACTTAACGTATTTGCCTCTGTCTAAAAGAGGATAATTAATAATGTTAGTATCATCAACCAAAAGATTGGAAGCGCTTAAAATTATTTTCCCTTTTCCTTCAATTGATTCTTTAGCGTTTACACATAAGTTTAAAAGTATTTGGTATATCTCGGTTCCATTACCAATAATATTATGCAAGCCGTGGTCAACTTTTTCTTCAAGAGTGATGTTGGCTGGGAATGTTTGTGTTACAACTTTCCCAATTTCATTTAAAAGAAAATTCGGCATTACAATTTCTTTGCGCTTAGCTGTAGGTTTGCCAAAAGATAAAAGTCCTTTGGTAAGATCTCTTGCTCTAACAGAACAATTTTCAATATTATCAATCAGTCTTATTAGATTTTCAGAACGTGGAACTCGATTGCGCAGCAGATGTAGGCTGCCAAAAATACTGGAGAGTAAATTATTAAAATCGTGCGCCATTCCGCTGCTTAGCTTACCAATAGTTTCTAACTTTTGCGATTGTAGTAATCTTGATTCAAGCGCAGCATTCAACTCGCGTGTTTCGATATTGCTGATTGCAAATGAAAGCAGAATAGAAAATTGTTCGATGTCGCTAATATCAAGCGAAGAAAACGTGCCTGATTTTTTTCCAACAAGTATTTTTGCATGTAAAATGTTATCAAAATAACACGGAGAGATGCAAAGCGATTCACAATTTAAAACCTGAGTTAACCCAAATCCAATATTATTATGATG